>DATJFN010000105.1:0-4035 GCA_035495635.1 Steroidobacteraceae bacterium
TCAAGAGCGTCGCGCCCAAGGAGATCACGATGGCGATGATCTTCCGTTCGGCGATGCCCTTCATCGGCTTGCAGGCCATCGGCAACCTGCTCTGCATCATCTTTCCGCAGATCATCCTCTGGCTGCCGAGCGTGCTCTACCAGGGCACGAAGTAGCTACGCAGTCACCGCCCGCCGCTCGCGCAGCGCCTGCGCGAGCGTGCCGGCGTCGACGTACTCGAGCTCGCCGCCCACCGGCACGCCGCGCGCGAGGCGCGTGACGCGAAGCCCGCGCGCCGCGAGCAGTTCGCCCGCGTAGTGCGCGGTGGCCTCGCCCTCGTTCGTGAAATTGGTCGCGAGGATCACCTCGCGGACGACGCCGTCGGTTGCGCGCTTCAAAAGCCGCTCGAGCCGTATCTCCTTCGGCCCGATACCGTCCAGCGGAGAAAGCCGTCCCATCAGCACGAAATACAGGCCCGAATAGGCCTGCGTCTGCTCGACCATCAGCAGGTCGGCGGGCGTCTCGACGACGCACAGTTGCGCCGCATCGCGCTTCCCCGACCGGCAGAGCGCGCAGAGCGTGTCTTCGGTGAACGTGTTGCAGCGCTCGCAATGGTGAACCGCACGCGTCGCCGCCACGAGCGCCTGCGAAAGCCGCAGCGCGCCGTCGCGGTCGTGCTGCAGCAGGTGCAGTGCCATCCGCTGCGCGGCCTTCGGTCCGACGCCCGGCAGGCAGCGCAGTGCGCGCGACAGCTCGTCCATGCTCGACAGCGTGTCGTGCTCGCCGCGCACGCGCGGATCGCGGGCGTTCATCCGGGGGATGCGACCACTTTCAGAACGGCAGCTTGAAGCCCGGCGGCAGCGCCATGCCGGCGGTCAGGCCGCCCATTTTTTCCTGGGCCGTCGCCTCGGCGCGCCGCAGCGCGTCGTTGAACGCGGCCGCGACCAGGTCTTCCAGCATGTCCTTGTCCTCGCCGAGCAGCGAGGCGTCGATGGCCACCCGCTTGACGTCGTGCCGGCACGTCATCACGACCTTGACGAGCCCCGCGCCGGATTCGCCCTCGACCTCGGTGCGCGCGAGCTCTTCCTGCGCGCGCTGCATGTTCTCCTGCATCTGCTGGGCCTGCTTCATCAGCCCGGCCAACTGGTTTTTCATCATGTCGGTTCCTGCTTGGGGGGTTGGGTCGCGCCACCGCGCGGAGCAATGGTTTCCGGACGCACCGTCGCCTGGAAGCGCTCGACCAGCTCGCGCACGAATGGCTCGTCGCGGAACGCGGCCTCGCCTTCCGCTTGGGCCTGCGCACGCTGGCGCCGTTCCATTGCCGCGAGCGAGCCGTCACTGCCCTCGCCGATCTCGAATGCGAGCAGCAGCTTGCGCCCGGTTGCCGCATCGAGCGCCGCCTTGAGCCTGTCGGCGTACGACCTGTCCGCCAGATGCTTGTGCGACACCGGTATCGCCAGCGTCAGCGCGTTGCCGCGCACTGACTTGAGCTCCGATTGCGCGCCGAGTTGCGCGGCCATGCCGGTGAGCTTCAGGCCGGCAACGAACGCCGGCCAGTCGGACGCATTTTCGGGGATCGCGACGACGGCCTTGCCGGAGGCTTCGGTCACCGATGTCGCCGCCGTCGAATCGTCTCTGACCCGGCTTCTTTCGGCCGTCGGCGCGACCGGCTCGCCGGCGGTTGCGACCGTCTCGACGGATCGTTGCGAAGATGGCTCGCGGCTGCGCGGCTGCGAGTCGGAGCGACGGGTTGGCGCGCTGGCAGCGGACGCCGCGGACCCGCCCGCGACCGCGGACTCGCCGCCGCTCGCCGGCTCGAACGCGAGCAGCCGCAGCAGCGTCATCGAAAACCCGGTCGCCTCGTCCGGGGCCAGCGGCAGATCCGCGCGCCCCTGCGTGCAGATCTGATATGCAAGCTGGACGCTCTCCGGCGAGAGGCGCCCGGCATATGCCGCGATCCTGTCGGCATCATCGCCCGGCGGCGCACCGGGGACCGCCTGGACGACGGCGATCCGATGGAAGATCGACGCGAGCTCATCGAGCGCGGCGCCGAATGACTGGCCCGATGCCGTCAGCCCGTCGACTTCCCCGAGCAGCGCAGGACCATCGGTCGCGAGCAGGGCGTCGACGATCCGAAAGAGGTAGCCGCGATCGACGACGCCGAGCATCGCGCGGACGGCGCCCTCGCGAACTTCGCCGCCGCCGAAGGCGATCGCCTGGTCGAGCAGCGACAGCGCGTCGCGCAGCGAGCCCTGGGCGGCTGCTGCCAGGAGCGGCAGCGCCGGTCCGTCGTGCGCGATCGACTCGGCGTCCAGGATGTGGGCGAGCCGCTCGGCAATGGCCGAACGGGGCAGCGGCGTCAGGTTGAGCTGCAGGCAGCGCGACAGGACGGTGACCGGGATCTTTTGCGGGTCGGTCGTCGCGAGGACGAACTTGACATGCTCCGGCGGCTCCTCGAGCGTTTTCAGCATCGAGTTGAACGCGCCCCTCGACAGCATGTGCACCTCGTCGATCAGGTACACCTTGTACCGGCCGACCGTGGGCGCGTAGCGCGCGTTGTCGAGGATCTCGCGCATGTTGTCGATGCCCGTGTTCGACGCCGCGTCGAGCTCGAGCAGGTCGACGAAACGCCCGGCGTCGATGTCGCGGCACGCCGCGCATTCGCCGCAGGGCGTGGCCGATACCCCCTTCTCGCAGTTGAGGCTCTTGGCGAGAATCCGGGCGAGCGTCGTCTTCCCCACCCCGCGCGTACCGGTGAGGAGGTAGGCATGATGGAGGCGCCCCTGGGCGAGCGCGTTCGCGAGCGCCGCGACGACGTGCGACTGCCCGACGAGCTCGCCGAACGCGCGAGGTCGCCACTTGCGGGCCAGGACCTGGTAACTCAGGGCACTACCCTCCGCGCGACGCGCTCCCGGGACGAGGTGCTCCTGGAACGCGCCAGAAAGGGGGGTGGCGAGCCGTTCCCCCGGCACTTGCAGAGAATCGCTGTGGCTGCTTCCTTCCGGACCTGACCAGGTTCACGACCATGCAATGCGGGGCGACCCGCCATTGATCGGGGCGGTTTTTTTGCCGCAGTCGCGCATTATAGCCGGGCCAGACGAGCGGCCGGAACCCCGCAACGCGCGGCCCGCGAGGCCGGCCGGGCGGTCGATTGCCCACAGCCGGTCGAGGGTTATAATTCCGGGGTCGCTGGTGACGCGGTGCCGCGTCCGCGACCATTCGTGGAGCTTCGGCAGCCCGTGGCAAGGCTGCCAACAACGTACGGCGGCCACAAGATCGCCGCAAACATCGAAGGCGCTTCCGGTTTGGGGGAAGCGATGGAGAGTCATGCGCGATCAAGCGTGGGCCCGACGTATGTCCTGTTTCTACCGCCGATCGGTGCTCGGCCTGACCGGCATCGCGCTCCTCGTGTTCAGCGGCTGCGAACGCGCACCGCTGCCTCCGCCGCAAGGCCTTCCGGGACTCACCGTCGTCGTCCGCCCCGGCCCGGCCACCTGGTTCGCCGGACCGAACGGCCGCATTTCCGGGTTCGACCACGACCTTTTGACCCGCTTCGCCCACGAGCGCGGCGTTCCACTCAACGTCACGTTCGCCGAGAGCGCCGGCGCGCTCCTCGCCCGGGTTGGCACGGGCGCCGCACAACTCGGCGCGGGCGGGCTGTTCCAGGCGGCGTCGGCGCGTCCCGATGACGTGGGGCCCGTCGAGCGGCCGCTGGCCTGGAGCACCGGTTATCACGCGGTCGAGCCGGTTCTCATCTACAACGTCGACGGCTACAAGCCGCGCCGCTGGTCCGACCTCGAGCAGGCGACGGTCGCCTATCCGGCGCACACCGGCCTCGACGCGCCGCTGGCCGCCATTCGCCTCGCGCATCCGGAAGTTCGCTGGCAGCCGGTCGACGTCGCATCCGCCGACGCACTGATCGCGCAAGTCGCGGACGGCACGCTGAGCTATGCGGTCGTCGCGTCCAGCGACGCCGCGCTCGCCCGCAACATCTATCTCGATTTCGACGTCGCCTTCACCGCCGGTCCGCGCCGCGAGTTCGCGTGGGCGGTGGCG
>DATJFN010000106.1:0-13674 GCA_035495635.1 Steroidobacteraceae bacterium
AGCTCGATGCCGCGGTAGTCGACGCCGGCGCGCCGGAGCGCCGCGAGCAGCGGCGGCAGGGATGTCCGCCCGCGAACGAGGACCGCGATTCCGGGCGCTCGCTCCGCGGGAGCGGCCGCGAGCGCGTCGGCCGCGATGCGCGCCACCGCCTCGCCCATCGCGCGCTCGTCGGGATCGAGGAGCGCGTGCACGTGCACGCCGTCGCCCGGTTCGGACTCGCGCACCGGATCCGCGGGCGAATAGCGCACCGCACCGCGCTCGAAATCGTCGGCCGCTGGCAGCAGCTTTGCAAAGGCCGCGTTGACCCAATCGACGATCGCGCGACTCGAGCGGAAATTGCGACCGAGCTTCAAGGGCCGCAGCGCAACGCCGCCGATGCCCTGCTGGGCAGCCTGCAGGAACAGCGTCACGTCGGCCTCGCGAAAGGCGTAGATGGACTGCATCGGGTCGCCGACGCAGAAAAGCGTGCGGCCATCGCCCGGCTGCCAGCCGGCGAGAAGGAGCGCGAGGAGCTGCTCCTGCGCGGGCGAGGTGTCCTGGTATTCGTCGACGAGCAGGTGATGGATCCGGTAGTCGAGTGCGAGTGCGAGCTCGGTAGGCGCGGCGTCGTCCCTGAGCGCATTGCGGGCGGCAGCGGCGACCGCCGGATGGTCAAGGCTGCCGCGCTCGGAAAAGAGCGTCATGAGCTCGGCGACCGCCTGGGGAAGCACGGCCAGTAGCGCCTCGATCCGCTCCCACTGGCCGTCGGTCAGGACCGCGGGTGGCAGCCGCCGCACGCGACCCAGTGTCGCCGCAAGGCCGCCCACCAGAGCCAGCGCATCGAGCTCCGCTTTCATGCGCTGCTTGAGCTGGGGCCATGGCGCACCTGCCGACGCCGCCTGAAACCCGATGTTCTTGTCGACGGCCTTGCGCAGGCCCTGGTCCCCGCTCGCCCTCAGCAGCACGTCGGTCAGCCTGCGCCAGACCGGTACGGCATCCGCCCGCGCCGGCGGCAGCGCGGTGACCGCCGCCAGCGGTGCCAGCATGCTGCCGGCACCGCCGGCACGCGCGGCATCGCGCAGGACGGCGAACAACTCGGGCGTCACCGCACCTTCGAGGGCCGCGCGGATCCGCTCCAGCTCGGCTTCCAGAGCCGCCCGCAGCAGGCTGTCGAATTCCTGCCGGGAGGCCGGGCGGCCCTCCGCGCCGTACAGTTTCGGCAGCCAGACCTCGCGCGACGCGAGCATGTCAGCGACCAGGGATGCGAGCCGCCGGGGATCATGGTCGAGCGCGCGCGCCAGGCGCTCGAGCGCCCTCGCGCGATCGTCGCCGGCCTCGAGCGAGGCCACGAGTCGGCGCGCTGCTTCGCGGTAGAGCGGGCGCGCGTCGTCCGCGAGCGCGGCAGCGAGCCCGATGCGCGCGGCGAGCGGAAGCCGCTGCGCCAGCCAGTGACTGAGCCCGTCGATCGTCTGCACGTGCAGGCGCGCCGGATTGCGCTCGAGGTCCCACCCCCGCGCTTGGCTGCGCGCGAGGGCTGCGGATGCGAGCGCATGCAACTCCTGTGTATGCGGTTCGGCGCCGGCCTCGAGCGCACGAGGGGCCGATGCGAGCGCCCGCACGATGCGATGCCGCATTTCGGAAGCCGCCTTGCGCGTGAAGGTGATCGCGACGATTTCCTCGGGCACGTCGACGGTCGCGAGGAGCCGCAGGAAGCGCAGGGTCAGGAGGCTCGTCTTTCCCGAGCCCGCGGGCGCCTGCACGATGAACGAGCGGCGCGGGTCGATAGCTGCATGCCGGGCCACGGCGTCGCGATCCCCCTCATCCGACATGGCCGGGCTCCTCGGCGGAATCCTCGCGTGCGCCCGCCGGCTCCACCCGGCACAGCGCACCGAGGTGGCAGCGACGGCAGGTCTTTCCCGCCAGCTTCGGATCGACCACGGCGCGCCCGGCGGCATGGTCACGCGCGAGCGCGTCGAGCCAGGCCCACCAGCGCTCGGTGACGACTCGCCAGTTGAAGCCCTTCTCGTCGTCCTCGGTCAATTCGAATTCTTCGGCCGGCTCGACACCATCGATCGCGATCGACTCGTCGCCGACGCCCAGGAAGCGCGCGCCCGCGCTGCCCGTCTCGGCCAGCGCAATCGCCGCCGGCCGCCCCGGATGGAGCGCCGCGTAAAGCGGCAGCTGGGGCGCGTCCATGCGCGCTCCTCGCCAGGGCGCGCCGCGGGTCCGTCCCGACTTGTAGTCGATCACGACCAGCGAGCCACCGGCATCGTCCACGCGATCGACGCGAAGTCCGAGCTCAAGTCCGCCGATCCGGCCCGTCATCTCGCGCTCGGTTTCGACCACGACGAACGGCGGGCGCTCGCGCTCGAGCGTGAGCAGCGCGCCGATGGCGCGGCATTGCCAGTCGCGTTCGAGTCGCAAGGCCCGGGGTCCGGTTTGCGCCGCCGAGATTCCGGCCAGGGCCTGGTCGACCGCGGCCGCAACTAGGCGCTCGCAATCCGCCGGCGTGAGCTCGAGCAGCGCGGCCTGCGAACCGAGCCCGACCCAGATCGACTGCAGTGCTCGGTGCAGCGCCTGCCCGCGCAAACGACGGTCGATTCCCGCTTGCGGCTCCTCGAGCGGCAGTGCGCCGAGGCGCAACTCGCCGAAGGCACGAAACGGGCAATGAGATTGCAGCTCGAGCACGCGGGCGCCGCCGACCGCGCGCGCCTCGCCGAGCGCCGGCGCCGTATCTTCTCCGATCGGCTCGAGCGCCGACGCCTTGTACTGCAGCTGCGCGCGAGGTGTAAACGCCGGCGGATCCGGGAGCGCGGGCAGGCTCGCCGGGACGAGCAGCGAGCCGTCCACCTCGGTGTCATCCTCGTTCTTCGGCCACGACAGCACGACCGACGATGCGGCGGCGAGCCACGCGGATTGGCTTCCGAGCGCGTCGCCGATCGTCGCCTCGGCGGTCGCGCGAGGCATGCCGAGCCGGCGCTGCACCTCGATGGGCAGGAACGGATCCACGCGGGTCGGTCGCGGCCAGGCCGTCGCGGTCAATCCCCCCACCCACAGGCTGTCGAAGTCGATACCCGGATCCGGCCAGCCGTCCATGACGAACACGGCCGGTTCGCCGCCCTCGGACTGGAACGGAGCCGCGGCCTGCTCGCGCAATTGCGCGAGCGCCTCATCCCCTGACAGGTCCGGGGCGACGGTCGCAAGCGCGGCGAGATCACGCAGCAGTGCGCCGAGCTGGTTTGCCGCCTGCCAGTCGGAGGAATCGAGAGCCACCGCGCCCGGCCAGCCCCAGGCCGCGAGGCAGGCGCCGAAGTCCTCCGCCCATGCGCCCGCGCTGCGCTGCGCGTCCCCGGCGACGCAGGCGACCGCGGATTCGAGCGCATGCGCGAGGAGCGGTGCCCCGCGCGCTCGCGCCTCGCGCGCGAGCTCGGGAGGCTCCGACGGATGAACGCGCCCGTCGCTGCGCAGCCGCACGTCGAGCCTGGCACGCGATTCCTGTTCCTCCTGCCAACCGGCGACGTGGCGGCTTCGCAGGAGACGCGTGGCATCGGTCCAGTCGCCGCGGCCGAGCGCGTAGCGGATGGCATCGAAGGCCGCTTCGATGACCGGTCGCGCGGCGAGCGGGGTACCGCCCGCAAGATCGAAGACCCGATCGTACGGCGCGTCCGGCAGTTCGAGCGCGGGCTGCAGGGCCGACTCCAGCGCGCGCTCGAGCGCGCCCCGATCCTGGCTGAGATCCGGAACGATGAATCCGTGCACGCCATCCGGGCGCTCCACGAGTCGCTGGCGCAGCCACGCGATCGCGGCATCACGCTCGCTGCGCGGATCGGCCGCGGCGTGGCGCCAGGCCCTACCGTGCGCCGAGTCGAACGTGAGCGACTCGACGGTCCAGCCACGTTGCGCGAGGCCCCGGAAGAGCGCCGCATGCGCCGGCAGCGGCCGCTGGAAACCGACGAGCAGGAGCGGCGGACCGGGATCTGGAAGCGCCTGCTCCTCGACCAGTCGGCGCGAAAGATCGGCGCCGTCGCAGGCATGCTGCCGCCCGAGCTTGCGCTCGACCTCTCGAGCCCATCCGTGAAAAGCCTGCTGGTCGCGCGTCATCGGCCAGGCCGACAGGTCCTCGATCCGGCCACCGTGCGCGCGGAGCGCGAGCCAGCCGGCGCGCGCGCGGCCGCCGAGTTCCGCAGGATCGACGAGGTCCGGTGCGTCGGCGCCAACGATCCGCCGCCATAGCCATCGGGCGGCGATCAGCGGGAGAGCGCGCGGAAGTGCGTCGCGTTCGGAGCCCGCCTCGCTCCACTGCCGCGCAAGCCACGCTTCGAGGGTCAAAACCTGGGCCGTGGGCCAGGCCCCGCGGCCCGCCGCGAGCTGAGCCCGGTCATGCAGGCGACGCAGGATGCGCGCCTGCCGCTGGTCCGCGGTGAGCACGATGCCTCCCGCATCGAAATGCGCGAGGCAGCGCGCGTTCACGTTCAATCGGTGCTCACCGGCCACAGGCTGAGGCTAGCTCACAGGCGGGCTCAGCGCGTGACCCTCCGCCTCAGGGCACCGGCGCAGGAGCAAGGCCATCCGGCCATTCATCCGCGCGATGGCAGGCCACGAGCCGTCCGTCCCCGAGCGGGCGCAGCGACGGTGCCGAATCCAGGCAGCGGGCCTCGGCTTTCGCGCAACGCGCCGAGAATGGGCAGCCGCCAGCGCTCGCGGATGATGCCGGTGAGTCGCGCACGGGCGAGAGAAGCTTGCGCGCGGCAGCGGGAACCGGATCCGGCACGGAATCGAGCAGCAGACGCGTGTAGGGATGCCGCGGACTGCGGACGAGCGCTTCCCTTGCTGCGGATTCCACGATGCGGCCCCGGTACATGACGAGGATGCGCTCCGACAGACGGGCGACGACCGCGAGGTTGTGGCTGATGAAGAGGCAGGCGAGCCGGCGTTCGCGGCGGATGCGCGCCAGCAGGTTGACGATCTGGCCCTGCACCGAGACGTCGAGCGAACTCACGGGCTCGTCGCAGACCATGAATCGTGGCGCGACCACGAGCGCCCGCGCGATGCCCGCGCGTTGCAGCTGGCCGCCGCTCAGCTGGTGCGGGTAGCGGGCGCCGAGCTCGCGGTCGAGGCCGACTTCGGCCAGTGCCGATTCGACGCGTGAGGTGCGCCCGGATTCGTCGATGCCGGGTGCCAGGGCGCGGAGCGGCTCTGAAGTGCTCTCGGCGATGGTCATGCGGGGATCGAAGCTGGCATGCGGATCCTGGAACACGAATTGCAAGCTGTCGCGGAGCGCGCGAAATTCGCGGCGCGGGAGCGCGTCGATGCGCCGGCCCTGCCAGAGGACCTGCCCGGATGCGAGCCGAACGAGTCCCAGGATCGCCCGCCCGAGCGAGGTCTTGCCACAACCGGACTCACCGACGAGGCCAAGGATCTCGCCCTCGCCGAGCGAGAAGCTGACTCCGTCGACCGCCGCGAGTCTCCGGCCGCCCGCGAGCGTGTAGCTGACGGCCGCATCCCGCACTTCGAGCAAGGCGTTCATGGGGATTGCCCGGCTTCGATCGGGAAATGGCAGGCCGCGTGCGGAATGACTCCCGCTGCGAGCAAAGGCTCCTCGACGCGGCAGCGTTCGCGGCGACGCGGGCAGCGCGGCTCGAAGCGGCAGCCTGGCAACGAATCGCCCGGGCGCGGTGGAGCACCGGGGATCGTGGCGAACTCGCTGTCGTCGAGGCTTGAAAGGGCGGGAACGGAAGCCAGGAGCCCGGCGGTATACGGATGTGCCGGATGCGCAAGCAGCTCGTCCGCAGCGCCCACCTCCACGAACCGCCCGGCGTACATGACCGCGACGCGCTCGGCGAGCGCCGCGACGACACCGAGGTCGTGCGTGACGAGCACGAGCGCCATGCCGAGGTCACGGCAAAGCGCGTCGAGGAGCGACATCACTTCCGCCTGCACGGTCACGTCGAGCGCGGTCGTCGGCTCGTCGGCGAACAGGACCCGCGGACGCGCCACAAGCGCGAGCGCGATCGCGGCGCGCTGGCGCATGCCGCCCGAGAGCTCGTGCGGGTACGCCCCCATCTTTTCCGCAGCATCGGGCAGGCGCACGCGATCGAGCATCGCTACGGCGTCGTCGATGGCCTGGCCCTTGGAAATGCCATGCGCGGCCATGGCGACTTCCGTGAGCTGATCACCGATGCGCCGATGGGGAGTCAGGCTGCCGGCGGCGTCCTGGAACACGAACCCGATGCCGCGCCCGCGCGCCACCGCCGCCGCATCGCCAGGTCCGAGCAGCTCGCGGCCCTCGAAACGCACCGAGCCCGTGGCCCGTCCGTTCGCCGCCAGGAGGCCGGTGCAGGCGAGCAGGAGCTGGCTCTTGCCGGAGCCGGACTCACCGACGATCGCGAGCCGCTCGCGCGCGCCGAGGACGAGGCCGACGCCATCCACGGCGCGCACGGGTTGCAGCCCCGTGAAGTCGACCGTGAGCGCGCGGATCTCGAGCAGGGCGGTCACCGGTCCCTCGGGTCGAGCGCGTCGCGGAGGCTGTCGCCCAGGAAGTTACAGCAGAATACGACGAGCATCAGGCAGCCCGCCGGCACCGCGAGCATCCAGGGCGCCGTCTCCAGTTCCGTGGCGCCGTCCGCCACCAGGCTACCGAGGCTGGCGAGCGGCTCCTGGATCCCGATGCCGAGAAAGCTCAGGAAGCTCTCGACGAGTATGACCTGCGGCAGCGTCAGCGTCGCATAGACGATCACGGGGCCCAGCAGGTTCGGCACCACGTGGCGCATCACGATGCGCGCGGTGCCGGCACCGCCGACGATCGCAGCGTCGATGAACTCTCGCTCCCGAAGCGCGAGCGCCTGGCCGCGGACGATGCGCGCCATCGTGAGCCAGCCGAACGCCCCGATCGCGACGAGGATGGTGAGCGGGCTCCGCCCGAAAACCACCGTCAGGATGATCACGAAGAAGACCTGCGGCAGCGAATAGAGCACGTCGACGAGGCGCATCATCCAGGCGTCGGTGCGCCCGCGCCGGAAGCCGGCGAGCGCGCCCCAGGCGACGCCGATGACGAGGCTCACGAGCGTCGCCGCGAATGCGATTGCGAGCGATACGCGAAGCCCGTGCAAGGTCCGCACGAGCAGGTCGCGGCCGAGCCGATCGGTGCCGAGCCAGTGTCCGTGCGCGGCGAAGGGCGCAGCCGCCATGTGCGCCCAGTCGATCTCGTCCTCGCGGTAGTCGAGGAGCGCCGGTCCCGCAACGGCCGCGAGTGCAAGGATGCCGAGGACCAGGAGACAGGCCATCGCGACGCGGTCGCGCCGCAGCGTCTCGAGCGCTTCGCGGCCGAGGCTCCGGTTCATAGCCTGCGCCCCCGGCGGATTCGCGGATCGAGCGCCGCATAGGCGAGGTCCGCGAGCAGGTTGAACGCGATCATGAGCGCCGCGTAGACGATGACCATGCCCATCACGAGCGTGTAGTCGCGGTTCAGCGCACCCTGCACCAGGTGGCGGCCCATGCCGGGCAGCCCGAAGTACGTCTCGACGACGAGCGATCCCGCGAGGACGGCCGCCGCCGCGGGGCCTGCGTAGCTCACGACGGGCAGCAACGCCGCCGGCAACGCATGGCGCAGGATCACCGAGCGCCCGGGGAGCCCGCGCGCGCGCGCCGCGCGCACCCAGGGCGCTCGCAGCACTTCGAGGAGGCTCGCACGCGTCAGGCGCGCGATGAAGGCAATGACCGGGAGCGCGAGCGCGACGACCGGAAGCACGATGTCCGACGGCCGGCCCGGCACCCATCCCGCGACCGGAAGCCACCGCAGCCATAGCCCGAAGACGAGCGCGAGCAGCGGCGCGACCACGAACACCGGAATCGAGATGCCGGCGACGGCGAATGCCATGACGAGTCGGTCCGCGATATGCCGTCGCGACAGCGCCGCAAGAACGCCGGCCGGGATACCCAGTGCGAGCGAGAGCAGCATCGCGCCCGCGCCCAGCCCGAGGCTGACCGGGAGGCCATCCGCGATCAATTCGCTGACCGTGAAATCGCGGAACTTGAAGGAAGGCCCGAAGTCGCCGTGCAGCAGCCCGCGCAGGTAGCGGCCGAACTGCACGAGCGGCGGATCGTCGAGGCCGTACGCGGCCTCGAGATTCGCACGAATCTCGGGAGGCAGCGCCTGCTCCTCGTCGAACGGCCCGCCCGGCGCAAGACGCGTCAGCAGGAACGAAAGCGCAATGACGAGCACGAGCGTCGGTATCGCGGCCAAGATGCGGCGGAGGACGAAGGCGAGCGTAGACATCCCGCGGCATTTGTAGCGCATGGCGGCATCCGGCTGCAGCACCCCTGCGGGGCGCCGCACGAGCGGGGACGAAGGCTTTTGCCCGCAATGCGCGACTGCACTTTAACAAGTGAGAGTAACTCTTTGATTAACTGTACTTAGTCCAGCAGCCGCAGCTCGAATTCGCTACCATGCGGCGCGAACCACGGAGTCCCGCATGCGGAAAATCCTCGTCGGCATCAAGCGCGTCATCGACTACAACGTCCGCGTGCGCGTGCGTCCTGACGGCTCGGGCGTCGTCACCGAAGGCGTCAAGATGAGCGCCAATCCCTTCGATTCGATCGCCCTCGAGGAAGCCTTGCGCGTGAAGGAGCGCGGCGAGGCCGATGAGGTCGTGGCCGCGAGTGTCGGTCCCACCGAGTCCCAGCAGCAGCTCCGCGACGCGCTCGCGATGGGCGCCGACCGCGCGATCCTCGTGAAGACGGATGGGAACGTCGAGCCGCCCGTCGTGGCGCGCGTGCTGCAGAAGCTGGTCGAGCGCGAGACCCCGCGCCTCGTGATCGTCGGCAAGCAGGCGATCGACGACGACTGCAACCAGACCGGGCAGATGCTCGCCGCGCTGTGGGACCGGCCGCAGGCAACCTTTGCCTCGAAGCTGGAGATCCAGGGCGAAGTCGCGCGCGTGACGCGCGAGGTCGACGCCGGACTCGAGACCATCGAGGTCGACCTGCCGGCCGTCATCACGACGGACCTGCGGCTCAACGAGCCGCGCTACATCAAGCTGCCCGACATCATGAAGGCGAAGAAAAAGCCGCTCGACATCATCGAGCTCGCGTCGCTCGGAATCGACGCCGCGCCGCTCGTGAAGACGCTGAAGCTCGAGCCCCCTCCGCAGCGGCAGAAGGGAATCATGGTCAAGGACGCGGCGGAACTGGTCGCGGCCCTCAAGCAGCGGGGGCTCGCCTGATGAACCGCATCCTCGTCGTTGCCGAGCACGCGGGCGGCAAGCTGAACGCCGCGGTCGCAAAATGCGTCGCCTGCGCCGCATCCATCCCGGATGCCGACGTGACCGTCGCCGTGCTCGCGGCCGACGGCGCCGAGGCCGCTGCCTCCGCGGCCGGGATCAAGGGCGTCGCGCGCGTCCTCCTCGTGCAGAATCCCGCGAACGAGCCGGCGCTCGCGGCCGTCCTCGCACCGCAGCTCGCGAAGCTCGCGGAAGGGCACGGCGTCGTGCTCGGTCCCTCGACCACGTTCGGGAAAGACCTGATGCCGCGCGTCGCGGCGCTGCTCGGCGCGCCTCAGCTCTCCGACATCATGGCCGCCGAGTCTGCGATGCGCTTCCGGCGTCCCGTCTACGCGGGTAACGCGATCGCGACCGTCGAGCTCCCGGCCGGCAAGCCCGTCGTTGCGACCGTGCGCGTCGCTTCCTTCCAGCCAGCGCCCGGGGGCGGCAGTGCCGCCGTCGAGAAGCGGACCGTGGATGTCGCGCTCCCGAAGCACACGCGTTTCGTCTCCGTGAGCGCGGCGCGGACGGACCGGCCGGACCTGCAGACGGCGGCCCGCGTCATTTCAGGTGGCCGGGCGCTCGGCAGCGCCGAGAACTTCAAACTGATCCAGGGGCTCGCCGACAAGCTCGGCGCCGCAATCGGAGCTTCGCGCGCCGCCGTCGATGCCGGCTACGCGCCGAACGAGCTGCAGGTCGGGCAGACGGGCAAGATCATCGCGCCCGAGCTGTACGTCGCGATCGGGATCAGCGGCGCGATCCAGCACCTGACCGGCATCAAGGACGCCCGCACGATCGTCGCGATCAACAAGGATTCCGAGGCGCCGATCTTCGAGGTCGCCGACATCGGCCTCGTCGGCGACCTGTTCAGCCTGGTGCCGGAGATCGAGAAACTGCTGTAGTCGCCCACAGCAGCCACAACGAGAGGCTGGCGATCACGAGCCAGGTGCCCGCGGTCCCGTAGAATCGACCGAAGCTGTAGCCGGGCCTGCGCGAGAGCCCGACTGCATGCACGACGCGGCTTGCGACGAGCAGGAGGCCGGCGGCGTGCAGCGCTGCGTCCGGGAGGCCCTGGATTTCCGCGAGGACAAGCAGCAGCACGGCGAACGGCACATACTCCGCGAAGTTCGCCTGCACGCGCATCGCCTGCTGCATCCCCTCCACCATGCCTGCGCCGAGGCGCACGCGATAGCGCCGGCGCGCGAGCACCACCTGGGCGGACAGCGCGAGAAGTATCAGGCCGAGGATTCCTGCGTAGAGGCAGGAAATCGAGCCGGTGATCACGCGAGCGCGGCGAGCACGTGCTCGGCGCTCGACACCTTGAACTCGCCCGGCGCCTCGACATGCACTTGCTTCACGACGCCGTCCTCGATCACGAGCGCGAAGCGCTGCCCGCGCATGCCCATGCCGAAGCCGCGGGCATCGAGCTCGAGCCCCAGGGCCCGCGCATAGTCGCCATTGCCATCCGCCGCCATCACGATCGCGTTGCCGACACCCGCCGACTTGCCCCAGGCGTTCATGACGAAAACGTCGTTGACCGCCATGCACACGATCTTGGCGACGCCCTTTCCCTGCAGGGCCGCGGCCTTGTCGATGAAGCCCGGCAGGTGCCTCGCATCGCAGGTCGGCGTGAAAGCGCCCGGCACCGAGAAGAGCACGACGCGTCCCTTTCCGAGGAGCTCCGCGGCCGTCACGTTCACCGGCCCGTCCGCTCCCATGACCTTCAGCTTGCCATCGGGGATCCTGTCTCCTGCCTTGATCGTCATCGTCGTCTTCCTTCCGTTGATGAAACTAGCCCGGCGCGCGGCGCGCGCCGGGGAATCCACCGGCCTTGACGAGCATGCCCGGCACCGCATGCCCGACGTGCGGTTCGACCCAACGAGCGGTCTCGATCGCGCGCTCGAGGTCAATGCCGGTGTCGATGCCCATGCGGCCGAGCATGTACACGAGATCCTCGGTCGGGATGTTGCCGGTCGCCGCCGGCGCAAACGGGCAGCCGCCGAGCCCGCCGAGGCTCGCGTCCAGCACGCGCGCGCCCGCGGTCATCGCGGCATAGGCGTTCGCAAGCCCCGTGTTGCGGGTGTTGTGGAAGTGACCGCGGAGCGCGATGCCGGGCACCGCCTCGGCCACGCGCGCGAAGATCTCGGTCACCTGGCCCGGCACGCCGACGCCGATCGTGTCGGCGATCGCGATCTCGAAGGGCGCCGCCTCGGCCAGCTCGCGCGCGATGTCCACCACCCGCTGCACCGGCACCTCGCCCTCGAACGGGCAGCCGAATGCGGCGGAGATCGTGACCTGCGCACGGATGCCGGCCGCGCGCGCGTCCGGCGCGATCTCGCGCCAGGTGCGGATCGAGTCCGCGCTCGGGACGCCCTGGTTGCGCCGGTTGAACTCGTCGGTCGTGAACACGACCATGCCGATCTCACGGCATCCCGCGGCGGCAGCCCGGTCGAATCCGGCGCGGTTCAGCACGAGCCCGACGTAAGTCACGTCGTCACGCTGTGGCAGGGCCTTCAGGATCGCCTCCGCGTCCGCCATCTGCGGGACTCGCCGCGGGCTCACGAAGCTCGCGACCTCGATGCGGCGGATGCCGGCCGCGACCGCGCGGCGGATGAATTCGAGCTTCACGTCGGTCGGGACGTTGGCCGACTCGTTCTGCAGGCCGTCGCGGGGCCCGACTTCGACGATTTCGATGCTGCGGCTCTTTGCCATTTACCGGATTC
This sequence comes from Steroidobacteraceae bacterium, assembly GCA_035495635.1. Taxonomy (GTDB): domain Bacteria; phylum Pseudomonadota; class Gammaproteobacteria; order Steroidobacterales; family Steroidobacteraceae; genus SCUD01. Next base: position 11,960 of record DATJFN010000106.1, read on the forward strand.
TATAACGCAACGGGCCGCGGCGATTTCTCGCCGCGGCCCCGGTACTCCGCGCCAGGACCGGATCAGCCGGCGAGGCTGGACCAGAGGTCCGCGACGCCGCGCGTCTTGCTGTTCGCGGTCGCCGCGGCGGCGAACGCTTTCTTGGCGTCGGCCGACTTCTTGCTGTTCGCCAGCGAGATGCCGAGCACCATGTTGACGTCGTCGGCGCGCTTGAGGTTGCCCTCGGCGACCGCGCGCTGCGCGGCCTCCGCCGCCTTCGGGTAGTTCTTCAGCGTGTAGAATGCCGTCGCGAGCTTCGCCTCCGGCTCGCCGGTCTTCGTCGCGAGCGCCTCCTTCTCCTGCTGGACCACCGCCACCTTCAGCCGGTCGACCTGGGACTTCGCGTCCTGCAGCAGCCGGTTGTTTCGGTCGTCCTTCTTGATCGCGCCCGAGGCCATGCCCTTTTCGAGCATCGCGAGCGCCTCGCCGGGGCTCGAGAGATCGAGCGCGGTCTCGGCATACTTCGCGTAATGTTCGTCCGACAGCAGGTTCTTCTTCGCGCCGAGGCGGTAGACATTGATCATGACCACCGGGTCCTTCGCGGATTCGACCTCGTAGGCGCTCGCGAGCTGCTTGAATGTGCTGGACGTCGGTGACATAGCCATCAGCCGGTGCAGCGTCTGCATGCGCTTCGCGTCGTTCTTGGTCTCGAAGTAAGCCTTGTTCAGCATCTCGAGCAGCGCGCCGTTCTTCGCGCCGCGACCGGCCTTGTCGTTCGCTGCGACAGCCTTCTCGAGCATAGGCGTCGCCTTTCCGTAGTCCTTGAGCGCCATCTGCGCGCCGGCAACCGCCGTCAAGTCGTCGGCCGTCATGCTGCCCTGGGCGGCGAGCTTGTCGTAGGTTGCAGCGGCGCCTCGGTAGTCGTGCAGCTTGTACTGCGTCGTCGCCTTGAGGCGAAGCTTCCGGGTCAAGTCGGCGCCCGTGACGCGACCGGTCGCCAGGCGCTCGTCGACGGTCTCCAGCACGAGCTTGTCGTCCTTGGCGCCGCTCGCGGCCCAGATCAGGAGCTCGTTGATGCCCTGCTCTTCCTGCGGCGACAGCGAGCCCTTGGCCTTGGCTTCCTTGAGCAGGCGGATCGCCTCGCTGTAGTTCCCCTTCTGGCCCGCCGCCTGCGCGGCCTGCGCCTTGTCCGCCAGCTCTTTGCGCCAACCGCCCTGTGTCTGGGCGACGGCTTCGCCCGGCAGCGCCGCGATCGCGAGGCCCGCAACCGAGAGGGCCAGCCAGGCGGCGAGCGCGCCGGAGCGGAATTTAGAGTTATTCGACATCATCGATCTCCTGCTCAACCGGCCGCCGGGGCCGTATCCGTACGCGCCGAGCGCGCAAGCCACAATCCCGCGATGCGCCCAAGCAGGCTGCCGGGCGCGGCAGCCGCCTTGGCCGCCTCGAAGGCCGCGCGGGCCTCGTCCTTCTTACCGAGCTCGAAGAGCGACGCGCCGAGCAACAGGTTCGCGTCGTCGAGGCGAGCGACTCCGCCCTTCGCGATCCCGCGCTTGATGACCTCTGCCGCCTGCGCATAGTCGCCCGTGCTGTAGAAGCCGAGCCCCACCTTCACGTCGACCTCGCCCTTCGGGTTCTTTGCGGCGGCCGCGGACTCGCCCGGCAGCGTCTTCTTGTCCGACGCCACGGCAGCCTTGGCCTGGGTCACGATCTGCTGGTTGGTGCCCGCGCTCGGCACG
>DATJFN010000107.1:0-31500 GCA_035495635.1 Steroidobacteraceae bacterium
GGCCGCGCGCGACTTCGGCGGCGTGGTGGTCCGAGATCTTCTCCTTGTGCTTGCGGATCATGCGGTCGAGCTTGTCCGCGAGCGCGTCGATCGCGGCGTACATGTCCTCGTGCTTCGCGTCGGCGTGCATCACTGCGCCGCTGACGCCGAGCGTCGCCTCCGCCTTGTGCTCGAGCTTCTCGACGGTGAGAACGCAGTGCACGTCGACGACGCGCTCGAAATGCCGGAGCACGCGGTCCAGCTTCTTGCGCACGTAGTCCCGGAGGGGAGGGGTGACTTCGACGTGGTGGCCAGTGACCTTCAGCTGCATGGCTCGATCCTCCTCGTTCCTTCCATGAAGTCCTGCGCTCAGCCCGCGCCCTGGCGGCGCGCGCTCGAGGGCGCGATGCCGAGCGACTCGCGGTACTTGGCGACGGTCCGGCGCGCGACCTGCACGCCGTCGGTGGCGAGCCGCTCGACGAGCTGCTGGTCGGAGAGCGGCTTGCCCGGCGTCTCCTGGGAGATCAGCTTCCGGATCTTGGCGCGGATCGCGGTGGAGGAGACGCCGGTGCCGTCGTCCCCTGCGACCTGGCTCGAGAAGAAGAAGCGGAACTCGAACACGCCGCGCGGGGTGTGCAGGTACTTGCCGGTCGTCACGCGCGAGATCGTCGACTCGTGCATCTCGACGGCCTCCGCGACGTCCTTCAGGATCATCGGCCGCATGGACTCCTCGCCGCGGTCGAGGAAGGCCTGCTGCCGCTCGACGATCGTGCGCGCGACCTTCAGCATCGTCTCGTTGCGGATCTCGAGGCTGCGCAGCAGCCAGCGCGCCTCCTGCAGCTGGGTGCGCAGCACCGCGTGGTCGGGCGCGCGCGTGATCATCGCGGCGTAACCCTCGTTGAGCCGGACGCGCGGCAGCGCGGCCGGGTTGAGCTCCACCACCCAGCCCTGCGGCGTCCGGCGCGCGTAGACGTCCGGCACGACGTACTCGGTCCGCGTCGCCTGGAAGGCCGCGCCCGGGCGCGGGTGGCAGCTTCGAACCAGGGCGAGCGCGAGGTCGAGCTCGTTGCCGCCCACGTGCATCTCGCGCTGCAGCGCCCCGATCTCGCGGCCCGCGACGAGGTCGAGGTGGCGATGGGCGAGGGTGCGCGCCGCCGCGAGCCCGGGAGTCGCGGGGTCGAGCTGCGCGAGCTGCAGCTCGATGCACTCGGCGACCGAGCGCGCGCCGACGCCGGCCGGGTCGAGCTGCTGGACGATCGCGAGCACGCGCTCGACGCCTGCCGCGTCGGTGCGCGCCTCGCGGGCCACCGTCTCGGCGATAGCCGCGGGCGTTTCGGTGAGGTAGCCGTCGTCGTTGATGGCGTCGACGATCGCGCGCCCGATCGCGAGCGCATCCGGCGGCAGGTGGGCGAGCTCGAGCTGCCAGGCGAGGTGGTCGCGGATCGTCCGCCCCGACTCGTCGGGAAGCTCGAGCTCCGCGTCGCCGGACCCGGACCAGGGGGCCTCGGATTCCGCGGCGCTGGGCTCGACCCAGTCGTCGCCGATTTCGACGACCGGCTCGTCCCCGGCGGGCGCGCCGGCGGTTTCTCCCGGCATCGCGTCGACGGGCCAGGTGGCCTCGAAGTCCTCTTCGGGCTCGAGCATCACGTTGCTCTCGAGCGCTTCGAGCACCTGGGCCTGGAGTTCGATCGTCGGCAGCTGCAGCAGCCGGATGGCCTGCTGCAGCTGCGGCGTCATCGTCAGCTGCTGGCCGATCCTGAGCTGGAGGCTGGGCTTCATCATGCGGAAATAAAGGGGACGCGCCCCTTTAACGAGTACGTAGCTGGATCAACCATGGGCCTCGGCGTTAAAGGGGCGCGTCCCCTTTATTTCAGAGTCTGAAATCCTGCCCCAAGTAGACCTTGCGCACCTCGGGATTGGCAAGGATCTCGTCCGCAGATCCGGATGCCAGCACCGTGCCCTGGTTGACGATGTAGGCGCGCCCGCAGATTCCCAGCGTTTCCCGCACGTTATGGTCGGTGATCAACACGCCGATGCCGCGGTCGGCGAGGTGGCGGGCGATGCGCTGGATGTCGTGCACGGAGAGCGGGTCGACGCCGGCGAAGGGCTCGTCGAGCAGGATGAAGGCGGGATTCGCCGCGAGCGCGCGCGCGATCTCGACGCGTCGCCGCTCGCCGCCCGACAGGCTCATGCCGAGGTGGTCCCGAAGGTGCGCGACGTGCAGCTCCTCCAGCAGGCCCTCGAGCGTCTCTTCGCGGCCAGCGTCGTCGAGGTCGTTGCGCGTCTCGAGGATCGCCTTCACGTTGTCGATGACCGTCAGCTTGCGGAAGATCGACGGCTCCTGCGGCAGGTAGCCGACGCCCCGACGCGCACGCGCGTGCATCGGCAGCGAGGTGATGTCCTCGCCGTCGAGCTCGATGCGCCCGCCGTCGCAGGGCACGAGGCCGACGATCATGTAAAACGCCGTCGTCTTGCCGGCGCCGTTCGGGCCGAGCAGGCCGACCACTTCGCCGCTCGCGATCGAGAGCGAGAGCGATGCGACGACCTTGCGCTTGCGGTAGCTCTTCTCGAGCCCCGTCGCCGTGAGCTCGCTCATGGCTTGGGCTTCGGCTTTTCCGGCGCCGGCTCGTTCGGCTGGATCGTGATCAGGACCTGCTCGCGCGACACGACGCGCTGGTTCGTGGTGCTGTAGACGAGCTTCGCGCCGGTGATCTCGGTCTTGCCGTCCGAGAGCCAGGCATTGCCGTCGAGCTCGACTGCGCCGCGCTTCAGGTCGTAGTCGATGCGGTTCGCGCGGCCCTCGGCGCGCTCGTCCTTGCGCTGCTGCTGGAAGGTCGCGGGCGCGCCGGTGACGAGCGCGCTCGCGATCTCGCCGCCCGAGAAGTGCACGCTCGCCGTGTCGCTCGCGAGCGCGGAGTCCGGCATCGAGATGCGGACGGTCCCGCTGAACTCCCAGCTGCTGTCCTTGAAGTCGAGGCCGCTCGTCACCGCGCGGTCGGCGGTGATGCGGATCTCGCCCTGCGTGATCGTCACGGCGCCGTACTCGACGAGGCCTTTCTGCGTGTCGAAGTTGAGCGACGCCGCCTTGAGCTGGATCGGCAGCTGCTCGCGCTCCTGCGCGCCCGCGACCGTTGCGCAGGCGGCGAGGACGGCCGCGGCGAGGCGCCTACTGGACGAAGCGGCCATTGACGTCGGAGTTCAGGTGAACGGTGCCCGCCTTGAGGTCGGCATCCATCCCGAGCGCCCGCATGCGGTGCGTGCCGAAGACGAGCTCGACTGAGGAGCGCGTGCTGGCCTTCTCGGCCTCGGTGTCGAGCGAGAGCCGCGCCGCGTAGAGCTCGGCCGGGACGGGGCCGTCGCCGGGCCGGCCGGTGAGGCGCACGTCGCCCTCGAACTCGACGACGCGGCCGCCGGGGGGAACGCGCGCTTCGTTCGACGTGAGATGCCAGACCCGGCCCGTCGGCGCGTTGTAGTCGACGGCGACGTCGGAGAGCCGCACGACGCCGCTCGCGGGATCCTCGTTCGCGGAGATGGACTGCAGGCCGATGCGGCGCTTGCCGTCCGCGCCGAACTCCTCGAGGTCGACTCCGGTCAGGTAATAGCCCGGCCGCGCGGGCGGCGCTTCGCCGGACGACGGCTCGCGGTCGACGACGCGCCACTGCACCAGCGCCGCGATCAGCGCGATGAGGCCGGCGAGCAGCAGGAGGCGTGCGATCACTGCGTCGGCCCCCGCGCGGCGAGCAGGTAGTCGCAGAACTCGCGCACCGCGCCGCGGCCGCCGGGCGCGCGCGTCACGTGGCGGGCGGCAGCCAGCACCTCGGGATGCGCGTCCGCGACCGCCGCGGGCAGGCCGACCGCGGCCATCAGGCCGAGGTCCGGCGTATCGTCGACCAGGCAGGCGACGCGCCGCGCATCGATCGCGGCGCGCTTCAGGAGCTCGGCGAGCGCCCGCGCCTTGTCGCCGACGCCCTGCGCGACGTCGCTTACGCCGAGCTCGCGCATGCGCGCCGTCACCGCGGCGGAGCGGCGCCCGGAGATCACCGCGACGCCGATGCCGGCCGCGACCAGCGACTTGATGCCGTGGCCGTCGCGCACGTCGAAGGCCTTGAGGCTCTCGCCGTCGGCTCCGTACCAAAGGCGGCCGTCGGTCAGCACGCCGTCCACGTCCAGCACCAGGAGTGCGATCTCGGCGGCCGGCGTCACATCACCCCCGCACGCAGCAGGTCGTGCACGTTGAGCGCCCCGACCAGGCGCCCGCTCTCGTCGAGCACGAGCAGACCGTTGATCGAGTGCTTCTCCATCATGAGGACGGCCTCGGCGGCGAGCTCGCCGGGCCCGATCGTCCGCGGGCTCAGCGTCATCACGTCCGCCATCGTGCTGTGGTGAATGTCGACGCGGCGGTCCAGTGCGCGGCGCAGGTCGCCGTCCGTGAAGATCCCGACGACGCGTCGGTCGCCGTCGACAACGGCGGTGAGTCCAAGCCGCTTGCGCGACATCTCGAGCAGGCCCTCGGGCAGCGGCGCGTCGGGCCGCACGGCCGGCAGGTCGTCGCCCCGGCGCATGACGTCGGAGACGTGCAGCAGGAGGCGCCGGCCGAGCGCGCCGCCCGGGTGCGAGCGAGCGAAGTCGGCCTCTGTAAAGCCGCGGTGCTTCAGGAGCGCGACTGCGAGCGCATCGCCCATTGCGAGCGTCGCCGTCGTGCTCGCGGTCGGCGCAAGGTTGAGCGGGCAGGCCTCGGCGGGCACGCTGATGTCGAGATGCACGTCCGCCTCACGGGCGAGCGTCGACTGCGGGTTGCCCGTCATCGCAATGAGCGGTGCGTCCATGCGCTTGAACAGCGGCAGGATGGTGAGGAGCTCCGTGGTCTCGCCGGAATAGGAGATCGCGAGCACGACGTCGCCCTTCGCGACCATGCCGAGGTCGCCGTGGCTCGCCTCCGCCGCGTGCAGGAAGAAAGCCGGCGTTCCCGTGCTCGCGAGCGTCGCCGCGATCTTTCCGCCGACGTGGCCGGACTTGCCCATGCCGGACACGACGACCCGCCCTGCGCAGGCGAGCAGCATGCGGCAGGCCTGCTCGAATTCGCTGCCCAGGCGGTCGACGAGGGCGGCGACGGCGCGCGCCTCGATGCGGAGCGCCTCTCGCCCCATCTCGACCAGGCGCTTGCTGTCGACTGCGTCGTTCATCGCTAAGGCAACGGGATCAGGAGGATGCCGGCATCATACACCGCCGTTCCGGCTGCCTTTAGAATGCCGCCATGTCGCCGGCGGAGATCAGCCAACGAATCGAGACCGCGCTCCCCGGAGCGACGGTCCGCGTGGCATCGGACGACGGCGTCCATTTCAGCGCGCTCGTGGTCGCGGCGCAGTTCGAGGGCCTGCGCGCGATCGCCCGGCACCAGCTCGTCTACCGCGCGCTCGGCGAGACGATGGGCGGCGCGATCCACGCCTTGTCGCTCGACACGCCGACGCCCGCCGAATGGGCGAAGCGCGCGGCCGGCTGAGGCAAGGGGGGGCGGCCCTGGACAAGTTTCAGATCACCGGCGGCCGGCGGCTCGAAGGCGCCGTGCGCGCGTCCGGAGCGAAGAACGCGGCGCTGCCGATCCTCGCCGCCGGGCTCCTCACCGACCGCCCGCTGACGGTGCGGAACGTGCCGCAGCTGCACGACGTCCGCACGATGATCCGCCTGCTCGAGCGCATGGGCGCCGCGACGACGCCGGGCGCGGATGGGGAGGTGCGCGTCGACGGCGGCGGGCTCAAGGAAGCGGTCGCGCCCTACGAGCTCGTGAAGACGATGCGCGCGTCGATCCTCGTGCTCGGCCCCCTGGTCGCGCGGCACGGCGAAGCGCGTGTCTCGCTGCCCGGCGGCTGCGCGATCGGCGCGCGCCCGGTGAACCTGCACGTCGCGGGACTCGAGCGGATGGGCGCGGAAGTCTCGATCGAGGGCGGCTACATTCACGCGAAGGCCGGGCGCCTGACCGGCGCGCGCATCGTCCAGGAGACCGTCACGGTCACCGGCACCGAGAACCTCATGATGGCGGCGACGCTCGCGAACGGCCGCACGGTGATCGAGAATGCCGCGCGCGAGCCGGAGGTCGTCGACCTCGCGGCCTGCCTGATTGCGATGGGCGCGAGCATCGCCGGCGCAGGCACGGACACGATCGTCGTCGAGGGGCGCGAGCGGCTCGCCGGCTGCGAGCATCGCGTGCTGCCGGACCGCATCGAGACCGGGACTTTCCTGGTCGCGGGCGCGATCACCGGCGGGCAAGTGCGCGTCAACGGCGCGGAGCCTGCACACCTCGACGCCGTGATCGCAAAGCTGCGCGAGGCCGGCGCGACGGTCAAGGTCGGCGGCGACTGGATCGAAGTCGACATGCGCGGCCGGCGCGCGCGCCCCGTGGACGTGCGCACCGCGCCGCACCCAGGATTCCCGACCGACATGCAGGCGCAGTTCGCGGCGCTCGATGCGGTCGCCGATGGCGTCAGCACGATCGTCGAGACGATCTTCGAAAACCGCTTCATGCACATGCTTGAGCTGCGCCGCCTCGGGGCCGACGTGAAGATCGAGGGCCACACGGCGGTGATCCGCGGCGTGCCGCGGCTCTCCGGCGCGCCGGTGATGGCGACCGACCTGCGCGCCTCCGCGAGCCTCGTGCTCGCGGGACTCGTCGCCGAGGGAACGACCGACGTGCAGCGCATCTACCACATCGACCGCGGCTATGAGCACATCGAGGAGAAGATGCGCGGGCTCGGCGCGGACATCCGGCGCATGCCTGGCCCCGCGACCTGAAATAAAGGGGACGCGCCCCTTTATTTCAGGACGAGCGCATCGCGCCCGCCTGCTGCGGGCGCTCGACTACCTCGAGGCGCACGTTGTGTTCGAGACCCTCGGGCTCCGCCGGCGAGCGGCGCCATAGGCGCAGGCGCACCGGCTGGCCGGGCTTCAGAGTCGCGATGTTCGCGAGCAGGTCCTGCGCGCCGCGCAGTGGCCGGCCGTTCACCTGCGTGATCACGTCGCCCGGCACGATGCCCTGCGTGTCCGCCGGACTCTTGCGGTAGACGAGTCGCACCAGCACCGAGCCCTCGGGAAGTCCCGACTGCTCGATTGCCTCCGGCGCGATGTCGCTCGGGACGACGCCGATCCAGCCGCGCATCACGCGGCCGTTCTTCAGGATCGCATCGACGACGCCGCGCACGAGGTCGACCGGGATCGCGAAGCCGATGCCTTCGATGCCCGCCTGCCGCCCGGCGATCGCGCTGTTGAGCCCGACGAGCTTGCCGCCGGCGTCGACGAGCGCTCCGCCCGAGTTTCCGAAATTAATGGCCGCGTCGGTCTGTATGAAGTTCTCGAAGGTGCTGACACCGAGCTGGCCGCGGCCGGTCGCGCTGACGATGCCCTGTGTCACTGTCTGCCCAAGGCCGAGCGGGTTGCCGATCGCGAGCACCGGCTCCCCGACTCGCAGCTTGTCGGAGCGGCCGAGCGGCATGATCGGCAGCGTACCGAGGCTGATCTTGAGGACCGCGAGGTCCGTGTCGGGATCGACGCCGACGAGCGTCGCGGTGCCGGACTTGCCGTTCTTCAGCTGCACCTTGATTTGCTGCGCCTGGGCAATCACATGGAAGTTGGTGACGACGTGGCCCTGTACGTCCCAGATGATCCCGGAACCGAGGCTGCGCTCGACGCGCTCGCGGTAGTCCGGCCACACCTCACCGAACAGCTGCGCGAATTGCGGCGGCAGGCCGGCGACGTCGGGCACGACCACGCGCCGCTCGGTATAGATGTTGACGACCGCGGGCGCCGTCGCGTCGACCGCGTCGGCGTAGCTCACGAACTCGGTCGCGTGCACGGGCGCGGCCGACGGCTCCGGCGCCGGACCGGGCACGGACAGCGGCGCTACCGGCGCGGGGGAGATCGCTTCGGGCGCGGGCCGCAGCAGCACGTACGCGAGCGCGGCCGCAAGTCCGAGCGCGACCCAGGGAGAGATCCATCGCAACCAGCTCGGCATGCCCGACATCCGCGCGTCCGCCTCCGGTCGTCCGAGTACCGCCGTGTATAATGCGTCAATCCCTCCAACGAACGAAAATCGAGCGATGGCCGAGACAATCGACAAGGGACGGCGGCAGCTCCTGACCGCCGCCACCACGCTGACGGGTGCCGTCGGCGTCGCATTCGCGGCCGTGCCGTTTCTCTCCTCCTGGAAGCCGAGCGCGCGCGCGAAGGCGCTCGGCGCGCCGGTCGAGATCGACATCAGCAAGCTCGAGGCGGGCGCGATGCTGAAGATCCAGTGGCGCGGCAAGCCGGTGCTCGTCGTGCGGCGAACGCCTGAAATGATCCAGAGCCTCGGCAACCACGATGCCCGGCTGAGGGATCCCGGCTCGGACGCCTCGAAGCAGCCCGACTACACCAAGAACCCGGCGCGCGCGATCAAGCCCGAGTTTCTCGTGCTGCTCGGCGTCTGTACGCACCTCGGCTGCCTGCCGCAGAACCGGTTCGCGCCGGGCGCGAGCGCGGACGGCGTGCTGACCGCGGACTGGCCGGGAGGCTTTTTCTGCCCCTGCCACGGCTCGAAATTCGACCTCGCCGGCCGCGTTTTTGCCGGCGTGCCGGCGCCGGTCAACCTCGAAATCCCGCCGTACAGCTTCAAGGATGATGCGCACATCGTGGTCGGCCTCGATCCCGGGAAGGAGGCGTGATGGCGGACCCCAACGCCGTGACGGCCATCGTGCGCGGACCCGGGCGGCTCGCCCGTCTCGGCGCTTGGATCGACGAGCGCTTCCCGATGACCGAGCTCTGGCGCGAGCACGCGTCGGAATACTGGGCGCCGAAGAACTTCAACTTCTGGTACTACTTCGGCTCACTCGCGCTCTTCGTGCTCGTGCTGCAGATCGTCACGGGCATCTTCCTGACGATGAGCTACAAGCCGTCGGCCGAAGAGGCGTTCGGCTCGGTCGAGTACATCATGCGCGACGTTGAGTGGGGCTGGCTGATCCGGTACATGCACTCGACCGGCGCATCGGCCTTCTTCATCGTCGTCTACCTGCACATGTTCCGGGCGCTCCTCTACGGCTCGCACCGCAAGCCGCGCGAGCTGCTCTGGATCTTCGGCGTCCTGATCTACCTCGCGCTGATGGCGGAAGCGTTCTTCGGCTACCTGCTGCCCTGGGGCAACATGTCGTACTGGGGCGCGCAGGTGATCGTGTCGCTGTTCGGGACCTTCCCGCTGATCGGCGATTCCCTCATCGAGTGGATCCGCGGCGACTACTTCATCTCGGACATCACGCTGAACCGCTTCTTCGCGCTGCACGTCGTTGCGCTGCCGCTGGTGCTCATCTTCCTGGTCGTCGCCCACATCCTCGCGCTGCACGAAGTGGGCTCGAACAACCCGGACGGCGTCGAGATCAAGAAAAACAAGGACGCGAGCGGCCGGCCGCTCGACTCCGTCGCGTTCCACCCGTACTACACGGTCAAGGACCTCTGGGGCCTCAGCGTCTTCCTCGTGCTTTTCGCGGGCGTCGTCTTCTTCGCGCCGGAGATGGGCGGCCTGTTCCTCGAGCCGCCGAACTTCGAGCCGGCGAACCCGCTCCTGACGCCGCCGCACATCGCGCCGGTGTGGTACTTCACGCCGTACTACGCGATCCTGCGCGCTGTCCCCGCGTTCATGAACACGCAGGTCTGGGGCGTCCTCGCGCTCTTCGCGGCCGTGCTGCTCCTGTTCTTCGTGCCCTGGCTCGACAAGTCGCCGGTCAAGTCGATCCGCTACCGCGGCCCGATCTACAAGGTCTCGCTGATGGTCTTTGCCGCCAACTTCCTCGTCCTCGGCTATTGCGGCATGAAGCCTGCGGTGCAGCCGTTCAAGGGAATCTCGGTCGTCGGGACGATCATCTACTTCGCGTTCTTCCTGCTGATGCCCTGGTACTCGCGCATCGACCGCACGAAGCCGGAGCCCGCGCGGGTGACGAAGTGAAGGCACTGCGCGCGCTCATTGTGCTGCTGGCGGCGCTGCCCGCGGCGGCGCTGGCGTCCGAGGAGGGCTATCCGCTCCAGGAAGCGAATGCCGACGTCTCGAACCTGGCCTCGCTCCAGCGCGGCGCGCGGAACTTCGTCAACTACTGCCAGGGCTGCCATTCGGCGAAGTACATGCGCTACAGCCAGCTCGCCACCGACCTCGCGCTCACCGAGGACGACGTCAAGGCGAACCTGATGTTCACCGGCGAGCGCATCTACGACACGATGCAGTCCGTCATGCCGCCGGAGAAGGCGCGCCAGTGGTTCGGCAACGCGCCGCCCGATCTCTCGCTGATCGTGCGCAGCCGCGGTCCCGACTACGTGTACACGTTCCTGCGCTCCTTCTACGAGGATTCCTCGCGGCCGACCGGCGTGAACAACGCCGTGCTGCCGGGCACCGCGATGCCGCACGTGCTCGCGCCGCTGCAGGGCGTGCAGCGTGCTCGCCATGAGAATGAAGACAAGAAAGAGGAAGGCGGCTTAGTCGGCGCTGGCGGAGGCGGCGGTGGCGATGGCGGTGGCACCCCGTCGGGCCACATCGTGCTCGAGCCCGGGACGGCCGGCGACATGCCGGCGGCGACCTTCGACAGTTTCGTGCGCGACACCGTCGCGTTCCTCACCTACGTCGCCGAGCCCGCCAAGGCGAGGCGCGAGTCCCTCGGCATCTGGGTCGTCCTGTTTCTCCTCATGTTCGCGGCCTTCGCCTGGTTCCTCTACAAGGAATACTGGAAGGACGTGACGTGACGGCCTTGCGCGCCGCGATGAACTGCTGAGCATGGCCGCGGCGCCCACACCCCGGCGGCCGTACCTGGTCCGCGCGATGCACGAGTGGATGACGGCAAACAACCAGACGCCGCACCTCGTCGTCGACGCCAGCATTTCCTCGGCCGAGGTGCCCCGCGCCTACGTGCGGGACGGGCGCATCACGCTCAACGTGAGCTGGCAGGCGACCCAGGGACTCAAGCTCGGCAACGAGTGGATCGAGTTCTCGGCACGCTTCGGCGGCGTCGCGCAGCACGTCCGGATCCCCGTCTCGTCGGTGCTCGGCATCTACGCGCGCGAGACGGGGCAGGGCATGCTCTTCCAGGACGAGGGCGAAACGCCTCCGCCGGCGGCCGACGCCGGAACCTCTGGCTCACGCCCGAAACTTCGCGTCATCAAATAGTTTCAAGGGGATGTTCACTTTGAAGCCGCGGATCGCGCCGCGCGCGGGATCCGGCGGGGTGCTCGCGCGCAGCGCGCATGAGGCTAGAGGGTGAATGCTCCTCGAATTAAGTTGCAGCGAAGGTCGTCGGCGCAGCCGGAGACTTCGATGACGTCGAAGCGGGCGGCGAGCTTTGCCAGCGGTGGGTGGGTGGCCAGGAGAACGCGGGCGGCGAGGATGATGCGCGAGCGCTTCGCGTGCGTGATGCTCGCCGCGGCGCCGCCGTAGCGGTCGGACGCGCGATAGCGGACTTCGACGATCGCGAGCACGTCGCCGTCCTCGGCGACGAGGTCGAGCTCGCCGCCCCTGGCGCGGAAATTCGCGGCGAGGATGCGGTAGCCGAGACGTTCGAGGTGGCGCGCCGCGGCCGCTTCGGCCGCGCGGCCGAAGGCGAGGTGCGGCGCCGTACTCACGTGCCCGGCGCGTCGGGCGGCGGCAGCGGCGCCGGAGGCGGCCAGGGCGCGAGGCGCCCGCCGACGACCTGCGCCCAGTCGAGCTCGCGGCGCACGCGGCCGTGGGAATCCACGACGAGCCGGCCCGTCACGCCGGGCAAGGGGCCGTTGCTGCCGCGCTGCATGCGCGGCAGCTGGCCGACGAGCCGGAAAGCGTCGTAGCCGAACGCGTAGAGCCGGCCGAGCGAGCCGCCGCGGCCGGGAAATACCCGGTCCGCCGTGTCGCGCGCGAGCGATGAGGCGCCCTGCGGGTCCAGCACCCAGGGCATGTCCGGAAAGATCACGCCGTCGAGGTCGAGGTTGCCGGCCCCCGTCGGATCGTAGATGTCTGAGGTCGCGTACATCGGCAGCGCGCTCGCGTAGTTGAATCGCAGCTGGCTGCGGATCAGTCGCCCGTGCACGGGCTGCGCGGCGACGAATATGAACTGCGCGTCGGCGCGCGGCACGCTGCCTTTCTGCCCGGTCGTCCGCAATAGGCGCCGGATGATCTCGTTGAAATCGGCGGTCGAGGGCACGTAGTCGGCCTGCTCGGCGATCGCCCCGCCGGCCGCCGCGAATTCCTCGGCGAATGCGGCCTGGACTCGCCGGCCCCAGTCGGACTGCGGCACGAGCGTCACGCCGGACAGCTTGCCGTCGGCGGCGATGCGCCGCGCCGCGAGCCGCGCCTCGTCCTCGGGCGACAGCGCGTACTGGTAGAAGCGGTCCGGCACCTGCACGCCGTCAGGCAGGAAGTTGAGCGCGAGCGTCGTCGCGCGGCCGTCGGCGAGCGTCGCGAGCGCGGCGACTTCCTCGCGCGTAAGCGGGCCGACCACGAAGTCGCTGCCGTCGGCGAGTGCCTGCAGGTAGGCCGAGGGCGCATCGCGCTCGGCGACGTCATAGACGCGGAGCTTCGGGCGGCCGCTGCCGCCCTCGTCGTAATAGGCACCGAGGAAACCGTCGCGCACGGCGCTGCCCGCGGCGGCTGCGCGTCCGGAGAGCGGCAGCAGCAGCGCGACCTGGCGCGGCTGCTCGCCGCCCGCGGCGGGACGCTCCGCGATCCCCTTCCACAGCGCGTCGCTCGCGGGATGCTGCGGGTAGCGCTCGCGCCAGGCCTGCAGCCGGCGCTGCACGCCGAGGGCGCCGGACTGCGCATCGGCGAGGATGCGCCCGAGCTCGATCCATCCGGCCACCACGGGGTCCGCGCCGGCCGGTGCTTTCGCGTCGGCGCCGCGCAAGAGCGCCCCGCGGATGCCGTCGACGATCAGGCGCTGGTTCGCTTCCCGGTCGGCAGCGTTCGTCAGCAGTTTGTCGCGCGCAACGAGGCTCGAGACGGCCTCTGCGACGCGCAGGCCCTGGAACTGCACGCGCGCCCGGGTCGCGAGCGTCGCGGCGTCATCGCCCTGCAGCCCCCTGAGGATCTCCGCCGCCCGCGCCGTGTCGCCGCGCGCGAGCGCGACCTCGGCATCGAGGCGGCGCTGCTCTCGCGCGTCGGCCGCGGAAAGCGGCGGCGCGACGTTTGCGAGCGCGGCTTCCGCGGCCGCGGCATCGGCGCCCGCAATCCACTCGGAGGCGGCGGCGAGCCAGAACGGATTGGCCGTCCCGTCGGCGGCGTTTTTGGCCGCCGCCTCGTAGCCGCGCGCGGCCCCGGCGTGATCTCCCTGGCGAGCGAGGCGGGCAGCGCGCTCGGCCGCGGCATCCGGCCCCCCGGCCGCAGGCACGCCCGTCGCGCAGGCGCCGGCGAAAGCCGCGACGAGCGCGATGACGGCGGCGTTCCTTGCGATTGCCCGTTTCGCTTGCATCGGCGGCGGCCCTTGGCGAGGATCGTCCCGCCGCCCGTTGCGGTCGGGAAGGACATCTTATAGTGAGTGCATCGGGCGTGCTCTACGTGGTCGCAACGCCGATCGGCAACCTGGGCGACATTTCCGCCCGGGCGCGCGAGACGCTCGCGGCAGCCTCGGCCGTCGCCGCCGAGGACACGCGACACAGCGGAAGGCTACTGCGCGAGCTCGGGCTCGAGCGACCGCTCGTTTCCCTGCACGAGCACAACGAGCGCGCGCGGGTTGCCGAGCTGGTCTCCCGGCTCCGCGCTGGCGAGAACATCGCCCTCGTGTCGGACGCCGGCACGCCGCTCGTCAGTGATCCGGGCTACCTGCTCGTCGCCGCGGCAATCGAGGCGGGGATCACGGTAACGCCGGTGCCGGGCGCGAGCGCCGCGATCGCCGCGCTCTCCGCTGCGGGCCTGCCATCGGATCGTTTCTGCTTCGAAGGATTCCTGCCCTCGCGCACCGCCGCGCGCCGGCGACGCCTCGCAGAGCTCGCCGCGGAACCGCGCACGCTCGTGCTGTACGAGGCGCCGCACCGGATCGCGGATAGCCTCGCGGACCTCGCCGGCGCGCTCGGCGCCGCGCGGCGCGCCTGCGTCGCGCGGGAGATCACTAAGCGGTTCGAGACCTTCTATCGCGGCAGCCTCGGCGAGCTCGCGGAGCGCGCGAAAACGGATGCCGATCTCGCGCGAGGCGAGTCGGTCGTGCTCATCGAGGGTGCGCCACCCGCAGAGCCTTCGGCGGCGCAGCTCGACGTGACGCTCGTGATCCTCCTGCGGCACCTGCCGCCTTCTGCCGCGGCTGCCGCTGCCGCCAGCCTCACGGGCGTGCGTCGCGGCGACGCCTACGCGCGGGCGATCGCGCTCTCGCGCGGGGAGCCTGCCACGCCGACTTGAGCCGGAGCGCGCCATTCACTAACGTGGCGGCGGGAGTCGGCCAGGCAATCGCTGCGCCCGCGAGGGCGTGGAGGAAAGTCCGGGCTCCACAGGGTACGGCGCCAGGTAACGCCTGGGGGGCGTGAGCCCACGGAAAGTGCAACAGAAAAGACACCGCCCAAGCGCGCGCAAGCGCGACGGCAAGGTTGAAATGGTGCGGTAAGAGCGCACCGCGTCGACGGCAACGGCGACGGCAAGGCAAACCCCGCCGGGAGCAAGGCCAAATAGGGAAGCATGCGGCGCAAGCCGCAGCGCGCGGCCCGCGCGCGCTTCCGGGTAGGCCGCTTGAGGTGCGCGGCGACGCGTATCCCAGAGGAATGATTGCCCCCGACAGAACCCGGCTTACCGGCCGACTCCCACTTTTCCCCCAACTGAACAAAAAAACAGTGCTTTTGTAAGAATCCCCTGTAGGAACAGCGCGTAAGCCTCTGATTTATTGACCCACAATTTGACTTAATATGGGTCCCCAGCACTTTCGCTAAGTGACTGACGCGTCACAGATTTTTTAGCGTCAACCCGTTGACCCCACCCCTTTCGCTACCTATAGTGGCAGCGAGTGGGAGAAAGTGGGGGGAAATGGGACAACGTCCCGTTTTAACTCGTGTTTCGCGGTGCAACGAAGGTCACCCTCGATGCGAAGGGCCGGATGGTCATTCCGACCCGGTATCGCGAGCGCCTGCAGGAAAGCGGGGACCCCCGGCTGGTGGTCACGATCGACCGCGACCAGTGCCTGCTGATCTACCCGCTGCCTGAGTGGGAAGAGATCGAACGGAAACTGATGCGACTGCCGACCCTGAACGAGCACGCGCGGCGCCTGCAGCGCCTGATGGTCGGTTACGCGACCGACGTCGAGCTCGACGGCCACGGGCGACTGTTGCTGCCACCGACGCTGCGCGGATTCGCGCACCTCGAACGCAACGCGATGCTGATCGGGCAGGGCAATCGCTTCGAGCTCTGGGACGAGCAGCGCTGGGAAGAGCGGCGGGAGCAGTGGCTGAACGGCGAGGAATCGCCGGCATCGTTGCCGGCGGAACTGGGCTCGCTCTCGCTGTGAGGGGCGCGCCGGACGGCGTGCCGATGGAGGAGCCGCGCGGCGGGGAACACGCGCCGGTGCTTCGGGACGCGGCGATCGAATCGCTCGCGATCCGGGCTGACGGCAGTTACGTGGACGCGACGTTCGGTCGGGGTGGACATGCCGGGGAAATCCTCGGCCGGCTCGGGGAAGAGGGGAAGTTGACTGCCATCGATCGCGATCCCGAGGCCGAGGCGGCCGCGGCCGTGCTGTTCCAGTCGGACCCGCGCGCGCGCTTCGTGCGCGGACGATTCTCGGAGATCGGCCGCCACGTCGAGCCCGCGAGCGCCGATGGAATCCTGTTCGACCTTGGCGTCTCCTCGCCGCAGCTCGACGCCGCGCGCCGCGGCTTCAGCTTCCTGCGTGACGGCCCGCTCGACATGCGCATGGATCCCGGCGAGGGCGAGTCCGCCGCGGACTTCCTTGCGCGCGCGGACGAGCGCGAGATCGCCGGCGTGATCGCGCGGTTTGGCGAGGAGCGCCACGCGAAGCGCATCGCGCGGGCCATCGTCGCCGCGCGCGCCTCGGGTCGCATCGACACGACGGGACGGCTCGCGGGCATCATCGCGGCGGCCGTGCCCGGCCGTGAGCCGGGCCGCCACCCGGCGACGCGCACGTTCCAGGCGCTGCGCATCCACGTGAACGACGAGCTCGACGAGATCGAGCGCGCGCTGCCGCAGGCGGTCGTCGCGCTCCGGCCGCGCGGGCGCCTTGTCGTGATCAGCTTCCATTCGCTCGAGGACCGCATCGTCAAGCGCTTCATGCGCTCGGGCAGCCGCGAGGATCCGGCCTGGGCCGGGCTCCCGCAGATTCCCGCCGCCGCGCGACCGCGCCTGAGGCTCGTCGGCCGCGCGACCTTCGCCGACGAGGCCGAGGTCGCGCGCAACCCGCGCGCGCGCAGCGCCGTGCTGCGCGTGGCCGAGAGGCTCGACGCATGAGCCGGCGCTGGACCTTCGTCGGGCTGCCGCTCCTGTGGCTCGCGGTGCTCGCCTCGGCGATCGCGGTCGTGCGCGCGCGGCACGAGTCGAGGTCGCTGTTCGTCGAGCTCGAGCGGCTGTCGGCGCAGCGCGACCAGCTCAACATCGAATGGGGCAAGGACCAGCTCGAGCAGAGCTCCTGGTCGAACCCCGCGATCGTCGAGCGCGTCGCGGCCGACAAGCGGGCGATGCTGTTCCCGAAGCCCGCCGACGTCGAGATCGTCTCGCAATGAAGCGCCGCGACGGCGAGATCGAGTTCGACGCGCCGCAGTTCCGGCTGCGCGCGCGCTTCCTGGCGCTCCTGATCGCGGCGACCGCGCTCGCGCTGCTTGGGCGCTCCGTGCAGCTGCAGGTGTTCGACCTGGCGTTCATCACCGAGCAGGCGAACATGCGCCACGCGCGCACCGCGCCGATCGTCGCCCACCGCGGCGCCATCCTCGACCGCTACGGCGAGCCCCTGGCCGTCAGCTCGCCGGTCGAGACCGTCTGGGTCAACCCGCCGGAATTCGCGGAGGCGGGCGAGGGGATCGCGAAGCTCGCGCGTGCGCTGAACCTCAACCGCCAGTGGCTCGAGCAGCGAGTCACCAGCAACCTCGACCGCGAGTTCCTCTACGTCACGCGCCACATCGAGCCGGAGGAGGCGGCGGCCGTCCGGAAACTGAAGATTCCCGGCGTCTACTTCCAGCGCGAGTACAAGCGCTTCTACCCGAACACCGAGGTGACCGGCCACCTGCTCGGGTTCACGAACCTCGACGAGGCGGGGCAGGAAGGGCTCGAGCTCGCTTACGACCGCTCGCTCGCGGGCAAGGACGGCCAGAAGCGCGTGATCCAGGACGGGCACGGCCAGGTGATCGCGAACGTCGAGGTGCTGCGCGCGCCGACCGAGGGCGAGGACCTCGTCACCAGCATCGACCTGCGCCTGCAGTACCTCGCCTATCGCGAGCTCAAGTCGGCGATGCGCGAACACGAGGCGCACGCGGGATCGGTGATCGTGCTCGACATCGCGACCGGTGAGGTGCTCGCGATGGTCAACCAGCCGTCGTTCAACCCGAACGACCGCACGCAATACGAGGTCGGGCGCTACCGCAACCGCGCGGTGACCGACATCTTCGAGCCGGGCTCGAGCATCAAGTCCTTCATCATGGCCGCGGCGCTCGAATCCGGCCGCTACCGCACGGACAGCCGGATCGACGCGACGCCGTTCAAGGTCGGCAGCCGCACGATCCGCGACCACCACGACCTCGGCGTCATCGACATGGGAAAGGCGCTCGCCCTGTCGAGCAACGTCGCGCTCGCGAAGATTGCGCTCTCGCTCGACAGCTCGCAGCTGTACGCCACGCTGCGCAGCCTCGGCTTCGGCAAGGTCACGGAAAGCGGCTTTCCCGGCGAGTCCGCCGGGCTCCTGTCGAGCCCGTCTAACTGGCGCCAGATCAACGTCGCGACGATGGCCTACGGCTACGGCATCTCGGTGACGCCGCTGCAGCTCGCGCAGGCGTACGCGACGATCGGCGCCGGCGGCATCCATAGGCCGGTCTCGTTCCGCAAGCTCGACGCGCCGCCGCCTGGACAGCGCGTGCTTCCGGCGAAGGTCGCGCGCGACCTCATCGGCCTCCTCGAGGGGGTGGTGACGACGGAGGGCGCAACCGGCCGGAAGGCTGCAGTGCCCGGCTATCAGGTCGCGGGCAAGACGGGCACCGCCTGGAAGGCAATCCCGGGCGGCTACTCCACGGATCGCTACCTGTCCGTGTTCGGGGGCGTCGTGCCGGCCACCGACCCGCAGCTCGCGGTCGTCGTGATGGTGGACGAGCCGCAAGGCGACTTCTACTACGGCGGCGACGTCGCGGCGCCCGTGTTCTCGACGGTGAGCTCGGGGGCGCTGCGCCTGATGTCGGTCGCGCCCGACGACCTCGCGAAAGTGACGCCCATCGGCCTCGAAGAGACGGGGCCATGAACGCGCGCGCCCGGCTCGACGAGCTGCTCGCCGGCGTCGCGACCGCTCCTCCCGTCGAAGTCGCGGGCCTGACGCTCGAGTCGCACGCGGTCACGCGCGGCGACACGTTCGTCGCGCTGAAAGGCGGCCGCGGTCACGGACTCGATCACGCGGGTGAAGCCGCCGCGCGCGGCGCCGGCGCGGTCCTCTGGGATCCGGGGGAGGGCCGCGAGCCCTCCGCGGCGGCGGTGCCCTTCGTCGCGGTGCGGGAGCTGCGCGACCGGCTTGGCGGCATCGCGGACCGCTTCTACGGCATGCCGTCCTCGCGCCTCACGGTCGCAGGCGTGACCGGCACGAACGGCAAGACGACTTGCGCCTGGCTGCTCGCCTCCGCGGTCGACCGGCTGGCTCGGCGCGGCGCCTACCTGGGCACGCTCGGCGCGGGATTTCCGCCCGAGGTGGAGCGCGGCGCGCTCACGACGCCGGACGTCATCACGCTGCACCGGCAGCTGCGCGCGCTCGCGGATGCGGGCGCGACCCACGTCGCGATGGAAGTCTCCTCGCACGCGCTCGACCAGCGCCGCCTCGACGGCGTGCGCATGCGCGTCGCGGCGTTCTGCAACCTGACGCGCGACCACCTCGACTACCACGGGACGATGGAGCGCTACGCCGCGGCGAAGGAGCGCCTGTTCCGGCTGCCCGGCCTCGAGCACGCAGTCATCAACGTCGGTGACCCGGTCGGCGCGCGGTTCGCCGCCGCGCTCACGCCGGGGGTGGAGCTGACGGCGGTCGCGGTCGGCGGCAACACTCCCGTCGCGGCTCGCTTCGTGCGCGTCGGCCGCGTGCACGCGTCCGACGGCGGCCTCGAGCTGGATCTGCAGGGACATTTCGGCGCGCGGCGGATGCGCTCGCGGCTGATCGGCGGCTTCAACGCCGAGAACCTCGCGGTCACGCTCGGCGTGCTGCTCGCGTGGCAGTTCGATGCGGACGCGGCGATCGCCGCGCTCGGCGCCTGCACGGCGCCGCCCGGACGCATGGAAGCCTACCGGCTGCCGAACGGCGCGCTCGGCGTCGTCGACTATGCGCACACGCCCGACGCGCTCGCGAAGTCGCTTGCAGCCGTCCGTGCCCACGCGCGCGGGCGCGTGCTGGTCGTGTTCGGCTGCGGCGGGGAGCGCGACCCGGGCAAGCGGCCGCTCATGGGCGAGACCGCGGAACGGCTCGCCGACCGCGTCATCGTCACCGACGACAACCCGCGCGGCGAGGACGGCGACGGCATCGTCGCGATGATCCTGCGCGGCATCCGCCGGCCCGGACAGGTGCTCATCGAGCGCGACCGCGCGCGTGCGATCGACGCGGCGATCGCGGAGTCGCGCGCGGGCGACGCCGTGCTCGTCGCCGGAAAGGGACACGAGGACTACCAGATCGTCGGCCGCGAGCGCCGGCCTTTCAGCGACCGCGACGCGCTCCGCCTGCGCTCGGGGCCGGCGCAGTGAAGGGCCGGTTGTCGGACGTCGTCGCCGCGGCGGGAGGCCGCCTCGCGGGAGAGGACGCGGGATTCGCCGGAGTCTCGACCGACTCGCGCAGCATCGAGCGCGGGATGCTTTTCGTGGCGCTGCGAGGCGAGCGTTTCGACGGCCACGAATACGTCGGCGGCGCCGCCGCGCGCGGCGCGGCCGCGGCGGTCGTGAGCCGCGCGGTCGACGTCGCGCTGCCCCAGGCCGTGGTCGGCGACACGCTCGCGGCGCTTGCCGCGATGGCGTCGGCCTGGCGCGCCAGGAGCGGCGCGCTCGTGCTCGGGGTGGGCGGCAGCAACGGCAAGACGACGACCAAGGAAATGCTGGCCGGTATCCTCGCGGGCGTCGGCGCGACCCTCGCGACGCGCGGGAACCTCAACAACCACATCGGCGTCCCGCTGACGCTGCTCCGACTCGAGCCCGGCCATCGCTACGCCGTCGTCGAGATGGGCGCCAATCATCCGGGAGAGATCGCAGCGCTCGCCACGCTCGCGAAGCCCGCGATCGCGCTCGTCACCAACGCGGGCGACGAGCACCTCGAGGGATTCGGCGACCTCGAGGGCGTCGCGCGCGCGGAAGGGGAGATGTACGCCGCGCTCGGCGACGGCGGCACCGCGGTCGTCAACGCCGACGATCCCTTCGCGGCGCTGTGGGAGTCCATGGCGCCGGCCGGCGCGAAAGTCTTGCGCTTCGGCATCGACGCGCCTGCGGACGTGCGCGCGGCGTCGATCCAGGGGCGCATCGAGGCGGGCGCCTTCACGACCACGTTCACGCTCGCGATCGCCGGGGACGAGGCGCGCGTGCACCTCGGCCTCGCGGGCCGGCACAACGTCTCGAATGCGCTCGGCGCGGCGGCGGCGGCGCACGCTGCGGGCATCGGCATCGACGACATCGCCGGCGGGCTCGGCCGCATGCGGCCGGTCGCAGGCCGGCTCCAGCTGAAGCCCGGGCCGCGCGGTTCCTGGCTGATCGACGACTCCTACAACGCGAACCCGAGCTCGGTGCGTGCCGGCATCGACGTGCTGTGCGCGCTGCCCGGGGAGCACTGGCTGGTGCTCGGGGAGATGGCGGAGCTCGGCGACGAAACCGTGGCGAGCCACGCGGGCGTCGGCGACTACGCGCGGCGCGCCGGCGTCTCGCGCCTCTTCGCGATGGGCGCGGCGGCACGCCACGCGACCGACGCCTTCGGAGCCCGCGCGATGTGGTACGCGGACGCTGCGAGCCTCGGCAACGCGCTCGCCGCGAGCCTCGAGCGCGGCGTCACCGCGCTCGTGAAAGGATCCCGCATCAATCGGCTCGAGCGCGTGATCGAGCGACTCGTGCCGCCGCTGCCCGCCGCCGGCAACGGGAACTGAGGGAGCGCCATGCTGCTCGACCTGTTCGAATGGCTGACGGGCTACTACGGCGGGTTCCGCGTCTTCGGCTACCTGACGCTGCGCGCGATCTTCGCCGCGCTGACGGCGCTCACGATCGCGCTGTTCGTCGGTCCCTCGATGATCCGCCTGCTGGCCGCGCGCCAGATCGGGCAGGTCGTGCGCGACGACGGGCCGGGCTCGCACCTCGGAAAGAAAGGCACGCCCACGATGGGCGGCGCGCTGATCCTGATCGCGGTCACCGCCGGGACGCTGCTGTGGGCGGACCTCACCAACCGCTTCGTCTGGATCGCGCTCACGGTCACCCTCGCTTTCGGCGTGATCGGCTTCTACGACGATTACCTGAAGCTCGTCGTGCGCGACCCGCGCGGCCTCGCGGCGCGCTGGAAGTACCTCTGGCAGTCGCTCGCCGGCATCGCCGCGGCGCTCGCGCTGTGGCAGACCGCCGAGACGCCCGCGGAAACCTCCCTCTACGTGCCGTTCTTCAAGAGCGTGGTCGTCCCGATGAGCGCGCTCGCCTTCGTCGCGTTCAGCTACTTCGTCATCGTCGGCTCGAGCAACGCGGTGAACCTGACGGACGGTCTCGACGGCCTCGCGATCATGCCCTGCGTGATGGTCGCGGGCGCGCTCGGCGTCTTCGCCTACGTCACGGGCCACGACATTTTCTCGGCCTACCTCCAGATCCCGAACGTCGCGGGCGCCGGCGAGATGCTGATCTTCTGCGCGACCATCGTCGGAGCCGGCCTCGGCTTCCTCTGGTTCAACACGTATCCCGCCCAGGTCTTCATGGGCGACATCGGCGCGCTCGCCCTCGGCGCGGCGCTCGGCATCGTGGCGGTGATCGTCCGCCAGGAAATCGTGCTCGCGATCATGGGCGGCATCTTCGTGCTCGAGACCATATCGGTGATCCTGCAGGTCGCCTCGTTCCGGCTGCGCGGCAAGCGCATCTTCCGGATGGCGCCGATCCACCACCACTACGAGCTCAAGGGCTGGGCGGAGCCGAAGGTCATCGTCCGGTTCTGGATCATCTCCTTCATGCTGGTCCTCATCGGGCTGGCCACGCTGAAGCTGCGTTGATGCGGGAAAGCACCGGCAGCCCCCGCAGCGTGATCGTGGGCCTCGGCCGCACCGGCGTGTCGGCCGCGCGCCATCTCGCCGCGCGCGGCCACCGGCTCGTGGTGACGGACTCGCGCCCGAACCCGCCCGGACTTGCGGAACTGCGCCGACTCGTCCCTGCGGCCACGACCGCGCTCGGCGGCTTCGACCCCGCCGTGCTCGAGGGCGCCGACCAGGTCGTGGTCTCGCCGGGCGTCTCGCTCGCGGAGCCTTTCCTGCGCAAGGCGGCGGCGGAGGGGCTCGACCTCGTGGGCGACATCGAGCTCTTCGCGCGCGAGGCGGGCGGCCGCGTCGTCGGCATCACCGGCACCAACGGCAAGAGCACGGTCACAACGCTGGTCGGCGAGTTCGCGAAGGCTGCGGGCGTCGAGGCGCGCGTCGGAGGCAACCTCGGCGAGCCGGCGCTGGACTTGCTCGAAGGGCCGCCCGCGGCGATATACGTCCTCGAGCTTTCCTCGTACCAGCTCGAGACGACCCATTCGCTGCAGCTCGAGGCGGCGGCGGTCCTTAACGTGACGCCCGACCATCTCGACCGCTACCGCGACCTCGTCGAATACGCGGCGGCGAAAGCGCGCATCTTCGAGCGCGCCGCGACCGCCGTCGTCAACCTCGACGATGAGATCGTCGTGCGCATGCCGCGTCCGGGCCAGCGGCGCGTCGGGTTCAGCCTGAACCGCGACGACGCGGACTTCCGGCTGCTGCGCCAGGGCGGCGCGGAATGGCTCGCGCACGGCGCCGAGCCGATCCTGCCGCGCGCGGAGCTGCGGCTGCCGGGCCGGCACAATGCCGCTAACGCGCTCGCGGCGCTCGCCGTCGGAAGCGTCTGCGGGTTCCCGTGCGATGCGATGGCGGACGTGCTGCGCCGCTTCGGCGGGCTGCCGCACCGCGCCGAGCGCGTGCGCGACCGGCGCGGCGTCGCCTGGATCGACGACTCGAAGGGCACCAACGTCGGCGCGACGGTCGCGGCGATCGAAGGGCTCGACGGACCGCTCGTCCTCATCGCGGGCGGCGACGGCAAGGGCCAGGACTTCACGCCGCTCGGCCCCGCCTGCCAGGGCAAGGTGAAGCAGGCGATCCTGATCGGCCGCGACGCGCCGATCCTCGCCGCGGCGCTCGCGAAGCGCTGCCCGGTCGCGTTCGCGGATTCCATGGAGGCGGCGGTCGTGCTGGCCGATGCGCACTCGCGCGAGGGCGATACGGTCCTGCTGTCGCCTGCCTGCGCGAGCTTCGACATGTTCCGCGACTACGCGGCGCGCGGAGACGTCTTCGCGGCGGCCGCGCGGGCGTTACCGGCATGAGCGCCGCCGTGTCCATGCAGTATTCGCGCTCCGCCGGTCGCCAGCAGCGGCTCGCGCTCGATCCCGTGCTGCTCGGCACGGTCTTCGGCCTCCTGCTCGCCGGCCTCGTGATGGTCGGATCGGCCTCGCTCAACGTGGCCGAGCGGCTGACCGGCGACCCGTTCTTCTACTTCGAGCGCCAGCTGCTCTCGGTGCTGCTCGGCCTCACGGTCGGTGCGTCGCTGCTCGTCGTGCCGATCAACGTCTGGAAGCGGCTCGCGCCCTGGCTCCTGGTCGCGAGCTTCGCGCTCCTCGCGGTCGTCGCGATTCCCGGCATCGGCCACTCGGTCAACGGCAGCCGGCGCTGGCTCCAGCTCGGGCCGCTCAACTTCCAGCCATCCGAGCTCGCGCGCTGGCTCCTCGTCACCTACATCGCGATCTTCGCGGTGCGCCACCAGACGGAGCTGCGCAGCAGCGCGGAAGGCTTCTTCAAGCCGCTCGCCGTGCTGGTCGCGGCCGCGGGCCTGCTGCTCGCCGAGCCGGACTTCGGCGCGGCCGTCGTGCTGTGCGTGACCGGGACGGCGGTGCTGTTCGTCGCGGGCGCCCGCCTGCGCGACTTCCTCCTGGTCTGCGGCGTGGGGATCCTGGGGATCGGCCTGCTGGCGGTCATCAGCCCCTACCGCCTGCAGCGCATCCTCGCGTTCCTGGACCCCTGGGCCGATCCGTTCAACAGCGGTTTCCAGCTGACGCAGTCGCTCATCGCGGTCGGCCGCGGCGAATGGTTCGGCGTCGGGCTGGGCTCGAGCATCCAGAAGCTCTTCTACCTGCCCGAGGCGCACACCGACTTCGTCTTCGCCGTGCTCGCCGAGGAGTTCGGCTTCGTCGGCGTCGCGGTGATTGTCGCCGGTTTCCTCGTAATCGTGCTCCGGAGCCTCCGGCTCGCGCGCGTCGCCGCCGACGCGGGCATGCCGCTGCATGCCTGCATCGCCGCGGGCTTCGGCGTGTGGATCGGGCTGCAGGCCTTCCTGAACATCGGCGTGACGATGGGGCTCCTCCCGACCAAGGGACTGACGCTTCCGCTCCTGTCGTACGGCCGCTCGAGCATGCTCGTGACGCTTGCCTGGATCGGCATGGTGCTGCGCGTGCACCACGAGGTCGCGGCCTCGGGCAAGAGCGTGCTGCCTTTTGAAGGCCGCTCCGCATGAGGCGCACGGTCATGATCATGGCGGGCGGCACCGGCGGGCACGTGTTCCCGGCGCTCGCAATTGCCGGCGAGCTGCGTGCGAGCCGCAACATCGTGTGGCTCGGCACGGAGCGCGGCATCGAGTCGCGCCTCGTGCCGGCGGCCGGCTATGCCGTCGAGTGGATCGAAGTCGAGGGACTGCGCGGCAAGGGGCTCGGCCGCTGGCTCGCGGCGCCGCTCCGGATCGCGCGCGCGGTTGCGCAGGCGCGGCGCGCGCTGCGCCGCCGGCGACCGCACGTCGTGCTCGGCTGCGGCGGATTCGCGTCGGGCCCCGGTGGCATCGCGGCGCGGCTCACGGGCGTGCCGCTCGTGATCCACGAGCAGAACGCCGTCGCCGGCCTCACCAACCGCTGGCTCGCCCGCTTTGCGGTGCGCGTCGCGGAGGGCTTCCCGGGCAGCTTCGCGCCGTCGCGCGGCGCGCTCTTCGTCGGAAATCCCGTGCGCCCCGAGATCGCGGCGCTGCCGGCGCCGCGCCAGCGATTCGAGTCGCGGAGCGGCCGCTTGCAGC
This sequence comes from Steroidobacteraceae bacterium, assembly GCA_035495635.1. Classification (GTDB taxonomy): domain Bacteria; phylum Pseudomonadota; class Gammaproteobacteria; order Steroidobacterales; family Steroidobacteraceae; genus SCUD01. Next base: position 25,388 of record DATJFN010000107.1, read on the forward strand.
TCTTCGTCTTCGGCGGCAGCCAGGGGGCGTCGGCGCTCAACCGGCTCATTCCGGCGGCGCTCGCGCTGCTGCCCGACGGACGCCGTCCGCGCGTGCTGCACCAGACCGGCGAGAAGGACCGCGAGTCGACCGCCGCCGCCTACCGCTCGGCCGGCATCGACGCCGACGTGCGCGCGTTCGTCGACGACATGGCAGCGGCCTATGCCGCGGCCGACCTCGTCGTGTCGCGCTCCGGCGCCTCGACGGTTGCCGAGCTCGCCGCGGCGGGCGTCGGCTCGATCCTCGTGCCGTTTCCCGCGGCGGTCGACGACCACCAGACGCGGAACGCCGAGTGGCTCGGCCGCGTCGGCGCGGCGCAGGTCGTCTCGGAGACGGGCCTGACCGCCCCCGAGCTCGCGAATCGCCTCGCGACGCTGTTCGGCAGCGGGCGGCCGCGCTTGCTCTCGATGGCGGAGTCGGCGCGCACGCTCGCGCGGCCCGACGCCGCCCAGCGCGTCGCCGAGATCTGCCTCGCGGCGGAAGGACGGCGCGCATGAGCGACCGCATGCGCCGCGTGAGCCTCATCCACCTGATCGGGATCGGCGGCGCCGGCATGGGCCCCATCGCGGAAGTGCTCGTCAACCTCGGCTACTCCGTGCAGGGCTCGGACCTCCGCGCCAACGCCGTGACCGCGCGGCTCGCGAAGATGGGCGTGCGTATCTTCATCGGTCACGAGGCCGCGCAGGTCGAGGGCGCGAGCGTCGTCGTCGTGTCCTCCGCGATCTCGCCGGCGAATCCCGAGCTCCTCGCCGCGCAGGAAGCCCGCATTCCCGTCGTGCGGCGCGCCGAGATGCTCGGCGAGCTGATGCGCTTCCGCCAGGGCATCGCGGTCGGCGGCACCCACGGCAAGACGACAACGACGAGCCTCGTCGCTTCCGTACTCGCCGAGGGCGGGCTCGACCCGACCTTCGTGATCGGCGGGCAGCTGAAGAGCGCCGGCAGCAACGCGAAGCTCGGCACCAGCCGCTATCTCGTCGCCGAGGCGGACGAGAGCGATGCCTCGTTCCTGCACCTGCAGCCCATGATCGCGATCGTCACGAACATCGACAACGACCACCTCGTGACGCACGGCGGCGACTTCGAGAAGCTCAAGCAGAGCTTCGTCGAGTTCCTGCACAACCTGCCGTTCTACGGCCTCGCCGTACTCTGCAGCGACGACGAGGTCGTGCGCGGCATCCTGCCGCAGGTCGGGCGGCCGACGGTCCGCTACGGTCTCGGCGAGGAGGCGGACCTGCGCGCCGTCTCGCTCGTGCGCGAGGTGGGCACGACGCGATTCGAGGCCATCCGCGCCGGCCGGCCGCCGCTGCCCGTCGCGCTGAACCTGCCGGGCCTGCACAACGTCAGGAACGCCCTCGCTGCGATCGCGGTCGCGACCGAGCTCGAGGTCGAGGACGCGGCGATCCAGCGCGCGCTCGCAAGCTTCCAGGGCATCGGCCGGCGGCTCGAGGTCGTCGGGGACGTCGCGACCAAGTCGGGGCGCATCACCCTCGTCGATGACTACGGGCACCACCCGACCGAGATCGAGGCGACCATCGATGCCGCGCGCCAGGCCTGGCCCGGCCGCCGGCTCGTGCTCGCGTTCCAGCCGCACCGCTACACGCGCACGCACGACCTCATCGACGATTTTGGCCGCGCGCTCTCGGCGGCCGACGCGCTCCTCGTCACGGAGGTCTATGCCGCAGGCGAGGAGCCGATCGCGAATGCCGACGGGCGCGCCATCTGCCGCGCAGTGCGCGGGCGCGGCCGCCTCGAGCCCGTGTTCGTCGAGGACGTGCGCGAGCTCGCCGCCGCGCTCGCCGCCGTGATCACCGACCGCGACGTCGTGCTCACCATGGGCGCGGGCAGCATCGGCGCCGTCGCACACGAGCTGCCGACGCGGCTCGGCGTGACGAGCGCGAGGGCCGGGCGATGACGAAGTTCGCCATCGCGAGCGAGTTCGCCGACCGCGTGCAGCGCAACGAACCGATGTCGCGCCACACGTCCTGGCACGTGGGCGGGCCGGCCGACGCCTGGTTCACGCCGCGCGACGTCGAGGACCTGTCGGCCTTCCTGCGCTCGCTGCCCGCCGAGGTGCCCGTCACCTGGGTCGGTCTCGGCAGCAACCTCCTGGTGCGCGACGGCGGCATCCGCGGCGTCGTGATCTCGGTGCACGGGATACTGAACGTCCTCGAGCGCGTCGGCGAGACGGAGGTGCGCGCGGAAGCCGGCGTTGCCTGCGCGCGTCTCGGGCGGCAGTGCGCGAAATGGCAGCTCGGCCCGGCCGATTTCTTCGCGGGCATCCCGGGCACGGTCGGCGGCGCGCTCGCGATGAACGCAGGCGCGTGGGGCGGCGAGACCTGGCCGCGCGTGGTCGAGGTCGAGACCATCGGCCGCGCGGGCGAGCGCCACCGGCGCGACGCTTCCGAGTACCGCTACAGCTATCGGAGCGTGACGCCGCCGGTTCCCGGCGAGTGGTTCCTCGCCGCGACGTTTCGTTTCGAGGCGCGGCCGGACGCGAGCACCGATTCGATCAAGCGGCTCCTCGAGAAGCGCCACGCCGCGCAGCCGATCGGCGCCTGGAGCTGCGGCTCGGTGTTCACGAATCCCCCGGGCGGGCACGCGGCAGACCTCATCGAGCGCGCGGGGCTCAAGGGCTTTCGCCTCGGCGGGGCCGCGGTCTCGGACAAGCATGCGAACTTCATTGTCAACGAAGGCCAGGCTACGGCCGCGGACCTCGAGGCGCTCGTGCGCCACGTCCAGGCCACGGTCGAGCGCGTGCACGGCGTGACGCTCCGGCCCGAAGTGCGCGTCATCGGGGAGGCCGCATGACCGATTGCGCGATCCCCGCACGGACATTCAGCGCAGTGCCGGTAGCCGCGCCTCGAGTGCATGCGTGTCGGCGCGACGTCACTTGCGCGCGTGCTTCGCCGGCGGGATCCCCCTCGTTCGCTCAGAAGAACGGACATTCGCTCACTCGGGGGTCCCGCAACGGCTCGCACGCACGCCACGTGGCACGACGCGTCACGCGCGCGCAGGCCGGACCAGTCCCCGAGCGAGCGACTAAGTTCCGGCGGAGCGAGCGAGGGTCCCCGGCCGGCCGAGCGCGCGCGCCGCATCGCGCCGTTTCGTGCGCGAGCCGACTGGGTGCGTGGCCCGAGGTGATCGCATGAGCCGCCTGCGTGCAGCGAGCGCCGGATTCCGCCGCGTCGCGAGCGCGAAGGACTTCGGCCGCGTCGCGGTGCTGATGGGCGGCGACTCCGCGGAGCGCGAGATCTCGTTGATGACCGGCAAGGCCGTGCACGAGGCGCTCGTCTCGCAAGGCGTCGAGGCCGTTCCGTTCGATCCCGCCGGCCACGCGCTCGGCGAGCTCGTCGCGGGCGGCTTTGACCGAGCGTGGATCGCGCTGCACGGCCCGGGCGGCGAGGACGGCGCACTCCAGGGCGCGCTCGAGTGGCTAGGCATCCCGTACACCGGCAGCGGCGTGCTCGGCTCCGCCATCGGCATGGACAAGCTCCGCACCAAGAGACTCGCGCAGGCCGCGGGCGTCGCAACGCCGCCCTGGATCGAGCTCACGGGCGCCGCGGACTTCGGCCGCGCCGTGTCCGAGCTCGGCCTTCCGCTCGCGGTGAAGCCCGCGACGCAGGGTTCGAGCGTCGGCATGAGCCGCGTCGCCGCGGCCGCCGAGCTGCCCGCGGCCTGGCGCGCCGCGTCGGCGCTCGACCCGGTCGTGATCGCGGAGCGTTGGATTACGGGCGGCGAGTACACCGTCGGGATCCTGCAGGGCGAGGCGCTTCCCGCAATCCGCATCGAGACGCCGCGCGCGTTCTACGACTACCAGGCGAAGTACTTCGCCGACGACACGCGCTACCTGATCCCCTGCGGCCTCGCGGCACCCGCGGAAGCGGCGCTGCAGAAGGCGGCGCTTGCGACCTTCGCGGCGACGGGTGCCTCCGGCTGGGGCCGGGTGGACTTCGTGATGGGCGAGGACGGCAAGGCGCTCCTGCTCGAGATCAACACGATCCCCGGCATGACGAGCCACAGCCTCGTGCCGATGGCCGCGCGCGCCGCGGGTGTCGAGTTCCCCGAGCTGTGCTGGCGCATCCTCGAGACCAGCTTTGCGCGGGAGAGGTCCTGACCATGGGCCTCCTGTACAGGCGCAACCGGCGCAAGAAGGGCCATGGCCGGCGCCTCGAGATGCCGAAGCTCGCCTGGTCGCGGGCGGCCCGTGCGCTCGGCGCCATCGCGGCGATCGCGGCCGTCGGCATCCTGCTCGCGCTCGGACTCGACCAGCCGGTGCGCAGCTTCGTGATCGACGGCCCGTTCCAGCGCGTGACTGCGGTCGAGGTGCAGCAGGCCGCGCTCGGCGCTCTGCGAGGCGGCTTCGTGAGCGCGGACCTCGATCTCCTGCGCAAGGCCGTCGAGGGGCTCGTCTGGGTCGATCGCGCGCGCGTCCAGCGCCTCTGGCCGGATCGCCTGCGCATCGAGATCGTCGAGCAGCAGGCGGCCGCGCGCTGGGGCGATGACAGCCTCCTCAACACCCGCGGCGAGCTGTTCGCGACGGGCGTCCGGCACCTGCCGCCGGAGCTGCCGCGGCTCGATGGCCCGGAGGGCACCGAATGGCAGGTCGCGCAGCGCTACCTCGCGATGCAGGACCGCCTCGGCAAGCTCGGCTTCCAGGTCGCCGCGCTCCGGCTCGATGCGCGCGGCGCGTGGGAGCTCGACCTTTCGACCGGCGTCACCGTGCGCCTCGGGCGCCGCCAGGTCGACGAGCGGATGGACCGCTTCGTGCAGTTCGGCGTGCAGGTGATCTCGGGCCGTGCGGCCGAGGTCCGCTACGTCGACATGCGCTACTCGAACGGATTCGCGATCGGCTGGCGGGGCAACCGCAAGCCGGAGGCCGTGCGAACTGCCCGCACGGCGGACCCGACGAACGGAGATCCCGGCTTCGATGGCTAAACGCACCGACCGCAACCTGATCGTGGGGCTCGACATCGGCACGTCGAAGGTCGTGTCGCTCGTCGGCGAGTTGCACAACGACGGCAGCCTCGAGGTGATCGGCCTCGGCTCGCATCCATCGCGCGGGCTCAAGAAAGGCGTCGTCGTCAACATCGACTCGACGGTGCAGTCCATCCAGCGCGCGGTGGAAGAAGCCGAGTTGATGGCGGGCGTCGAGATCCGCTCGGTGTTCACCGGCATCGCAGGCAGCCACGTGCGCAGCCTCAACTCGCACGGCATCGTCGCGATCAAGGACAAGGAGGTCGCCGGCGGCGACGTCGCGCGCGTCATGGACGCCGCGCAGGCGGTACCGATCCCGGCCGACCAGAAGATCCTCCACGTCCTGCCCCAGGAATTCATCATCGACGGGCAGGAGGGGATCCGCGAGCCGATCGGCATGTCGGGCGTGCGCCTCGAGGCGCGCGTGCACATCGTCACGGGCGCCGACAGCGCGGCCCAGAACATCGTCAAGTGCGTGCAGCGCTGCGGGCTCACGGTCGAGGACATCGTGCTCGAGCAGCTCGCTTCCTCGTTCGCGGTGCTGACCGACGACGAGAAGGAGCTCGGCGTCTGCCTGGTGGACGTCGGCGGCGGCACGACCGACATCGCGGTCTTCTCCGGCGGCGCGATCCGCCACACCGCCGTGATCCCGGTCGCGGGCGACCAGGTCACGAACGACATCGCGGTCTCGATGCGGACGCCGACGCCGTACGCGGAGGAGATCAAGATCCGCTACGCCTGCGCGCTGTCGCAGCTCGCGAATCCCGACGAGACCATCGAGGTGCCCTCGGTCGGCGACCGGCCTTCGCGCCGCCTCGCGCGCCAGACGCTCGCGGAGATCGTCGAGCCGCGCTACGAGGAGCTCTTCATGCTCATTCGCGACGAGCTGCGCCGCTCCGGCTTCGAGGAGTCGGTGGCCGCGGGCGTCGTGCTGACGGGCGGCAGCGCCAAGATGGAAGGCGCGGTCGAGCTCGCCGAGGAAATTTTCCACATGCCTGTCCGCCTCGGCAGCCCCGCCGGCGTGACCGGGCTCGGGGACGTAGTACGCAACCCGATCCACGCGACGGGCGTGGGTCTCCTGCTTTACGGCCGGGTCAATG
>DATJFN010000108.1:0-22091 GCA_035495635.1 Steroidobacteraceae bacterium
TGACCGCCTCGCCCGATACGTCGGACTGGCGGATGTAGACCTCGCGGCCGGCGAGGTCCTGCGGAGTTGCCAGCGTCGGCACGCCGGGCCCGGTGACGACGATCGTCGAAATGCCGGTCTTCGTCGGTTTCGTGAAGTCCACCTGCGCCGCGCGCCAGGCGGTCACGACCTTGCCCGCGGCGACGATGTCGCCGCGGCCCTCGAGCAGTGCCGGGACGAGATCGTCGTGCGCCACCGGCACGATCACGACCGTGACGCGGACGTGCTTGTTCTTGAGCTTCTTGTTGAGGTCGTCCTCGAACAGCTTGAACGCGTCCGGCACCAGGCCGCGCTGGGTCCCCTGGTCGATGAAGAAGTTCGTCTTCGAGTACGTGGTCAGCACCCGGATGTAGCGGCGCTCGATCATCCCGTCGAGGTCGCCGGTCCATTTCGCGAGCGCGGCCGCGGCGATGCCCGTCTCGGGAACCTCGACGACGGGCGCAGGCGCTTCAGCGGGAGCGGCCGCGGTTTCGCCGGCGGGCGTCGGGGCGGGCTCCGTTTTCTTGCCGCAGCCGGCAACGAGAGCACATGCAGCAAGGAGAGCCGGGATGAGCCTGCCAGGCAGGCCGAGGGCTGTATTCACGGTGGTTCGTATCCTCGCGCCAACGCTGCGCATTTTGCCCCCGGCCTTTCGACGAGAGCTACTACCCTTACGCGCATGGCGGGTAGGACGGTCGACGCGGCCGATCCTGTCCGCTTTTGGCCCGAACCGGTTTATGATCGCCGCACTCGACACAGGAGGGGGTTTCGCAGTGCACAAGAAGAATCTCGCGCTCATCGCGAGCGCCATGCCGATCGGCTGCCTTTTCGCCGGACAGGCCTCCGCCGCGGAGGAGCAGACCACGGTGTTCGAGCCCGTGATCGTCACCGCGCAGAAGCGCGAGCAGAGCATCTACGAGGTTCCGGTCGCGATCAGCGCCTTCACGGCCGACACGATCGAGAAGCAGGGCATCGCAGACCTGACCGACATCGGCAAGTTCGTGCCGAACTTGAACGTCACCGGCTTCTCGGCCGGCAGCGTGTCCTCGGTGAACGCCTTCATCCGCGGCATCGGCCTGCAGGACCACCTGATCACGACCGACCCGGGCGTCGGCGTCTACGTGGACGGCGTCTACCTCGGCCGCCAGGTCGGCCAGAACTGGAGCCTGGCGAACATCGAGCGCGTCGAGGTACTGCGCGGTCCTCAGGGCACCCTGTACGGCCGGAACTCGATCGGCGGCGCGATCAACATCATCACGCGTCAGCCGGGCGACGAGGAAGGCGGGCGATTGTCTTTTACCGCAGGCAGCCGCGGCCGGCTGAACGCGGACTTCTACACCAACATGCCCTTCTCGGAGCAGTTTGCGCTCTCGCTGACGGGCGCCTTCCAGCACCGCGACGGGCTCGGCCATTTCGTGGAGCTCGAGAATCCGAGGAAGGAAGTCGGCGAGATGGAGGACGTCTCGGCTCGCGTCGCGGCCAAGTGGTCGCCGAACGACAAGCTCTCGTTCCTGCTCGCGGCCGACGGCAATGACGGAGACGGCGGCCTGCGGCCGTATGACACGCTGATCAACCAGATCGGGGCTGCCTGCCGCGAGAACCCGCCGAACGGCGATCCTTCGCAGTGTATCAACGGCGCGCTGTACGACTCCGGCTACCGGAACTCCGACACCTCCTCGAACCCCTACAACAACAACACCGGCCAGGAGTCGCAGACCGAGGTGACGAACGAGGCGCGGGGCGTCTCCCTCACCGTCGATTACGCGATCGCGGACAACATGGCCGCGAAGCTCATCCTGAGCGACCGGCATTCCGAGTACAAAGCCGGCCTCGACGACGACGGCATGTTCGTCGACGAGGCGAGTTTCCCGGAGAAGGGCGAGGCGGACCAGCAGTCCGCGGAGCTGCAGCTGACGGGCGACGCCGGTCCTTGGGACTACGTGGCCGGCCTCTACTGGTTTACCGAGGACGGCAAGAACTCGCAGGACCCGGCGGTCTTCCTCCAGGATCCGGGCGATTTCCTGCTCGAGCAGTCCACCGACAGCCAGGCGGTCTACGTGAACGTCGGGTATCACTTCACGGATGACCTCCGGGTCTCGGGCGGACTGCGCTACACGGAGGACAGCAAGACCGCGCACACGAACCTCAGCATCATCAACAAAACGCTTCGCCTCGACGAGACGAACAGCCGCGACTGGTCCGATACGAGCTGGGACCTGTCGGCGAACTACCAGCTGAACGACCGGATGCACGTGTACGGGACGATCCAGAGCGGCTACCAGTCCGGCCAGTTCCCGCCGCGCCCGTATTGCCTGCTCGGCTCTTTCTTCGGCGGCTTCGACCCGCTCTCGAGCGATCCCAACTACTGCTTCGTCGCGAACGACAACGTCACCGCGACCAACTACGAGGTGGGACTCAAGGGGCAGCCGCTCGACAGCCTGCAGATGAGCATTGCGGCGTTCTACACCGAGTACTCGAACCTGCCGTACCAGGTCAGCGTCGCGACGACTGGCGGCTTCAACACGGTCAACATCATCGTCGACCAGAAGTCGCAGGGACTCGAATGGGAGAGCACCTGGGCGCCAATCGACAACTTCCGCCTGTACGCGACGGTCGGCTACATCGATACGGACGTGAACGGCGCGAACCCCGACACCGTCGCCCCGCTGACGCCCGAGCTGACGGCCTCCGTCAGCCCCGAGTACACGCTTCCCGTGGCGGACGGCCGGGTGACGATGCGGCTCGACTACTCGTTCCGCGACGACATGTACGGCGAGCCGACCTCGAATCCCGCGCGGTTCACGGCGATCGACTCCCGGGATCTCCTCAACTTCGACATCACGTATGAGCCGAACGCCGGCGGCTGGACGGTCTCCGCTTACGGCAAGAACGTGACGGACGAGCGTTACGACAACGCGCGGCTCAACACGGGCACCTACATCCTCGTCATCAAGTCGATCGATGCCAGCGAGTTCGGGGTGAGGTTCACCAAGTCGTTCTAGCCGCCTGAAAACGCGCAGCGGCCCCCCGTCGGGCGGCCGCTGATGCATCCCGAGGCCGCTCTCAGGCCGGCTGCACGTTGGCGTTGAGGCGGAACAGGTTGCCCGGGTCGTACTTCTTCTTGAGCTCGCGGAGGCGCGGCAGGTTGCCCTGGTAGTTGTCGTCCCGGACTTTCTGCGACTCGTCGCCACTTTCGTTCGTGTACCAGCCGTCCGTGAACTTTTCCAGGGTCGCCCAGTAGCCCTTGAGCCAGTCGACGTGTGGCTTGCGGTCGCTGTCGAGATTCCAGACCACGGCTGCCAGCATGTTGTGCGTCGACCGCCGGTGCGGAAAGGCCGTCGCGGCAGGCTTGACGCGGCCGATCGCGCCTCCGGAATGCTGGAAAAACAGGGCCGTGCTGCGGGCGGGATCGGGCTGGAAGCCGTCAGCGATGGCCTTGACCAGGTCTGTGGTGTAGCCGTCGATGAACCCGGAGGTGAGATAAGTGCCCTGGTTGCGCGGGTCGCTATGGTCGTCTGCTCGCTGGATCGCGACGTAATCCTGGGCCTTGATGCCATCATCGAGCGGAGTGCCTAGTTTCCGGATCGGCGCTAGCCAGCGCTCCGCGTCGCCGGGGGGGCCCGAATAGCACACGTGGAGGATGAACACGCCCGGCTTGCCGCCCATCGGCGCCGCGATGAGGGCATCGGTGTAGAGCTCGTCCGGCGCGTTCCCGCTGAACTCTCCGTAGAACGCGAGCAATTCGCGCGCACGCGAGATCGGGAAGACAATGTCGCCTCCGATGACCTGGCGCTGCATCGGGTGCAGTGCGAACTCGAAGTCCGTGACGATGCCGAAATTGCCGCCGCCGCCGCGCACCGCCCAATACAGGTCCGGGTTCTCGTCGGCGCTGGCATGGCGCAGCTGGCCATCTGCCGTGACGATGTCCACGGCCATCACGTTGTCGAGCGCAAGGCCGAAGCGCCGTGCGACGCGGCCAAAGCCGCCGCCGAGCGTCAGGCCGCCGACTCCCGTGTGCGAGACCGTCCCGCAAGTCGTGACGAGTCCGAGCGCCTGCGCCTCGTGATCCACCTCGCCGAGCAGGCTGCCGCCGGAGACGTAGGCGCGACGGGCCTCCGGGTCCACGCGTACGCCCCGGAAGCGCGACAGGTCGATCTGCATGCCTTTCTCGCAGGTAGACTTGCCGGAGGGGCTGTGGCCACCGCACTTCACCGCGACGAGCAGCTCTCGCTCGCGCGCGAAATCGACCGCCGCGCGGATGTCCGCGACGCCGGTCGGCTGCACCACGAGCGCCGGATGGCGGTCGATGGATTCGTTCAGCACGCGGCGCGCCTGGTCGTAGCCGGGATCGCCCGCGAGAAGCAGCGGGCCGCGCAGGCTCGCCTTGAGGTCGGCGAGCGACGCCTGCTCGACAACCGTCGCGCTGCCGTCCAGCTTGACTGCGGCGATGCCGCCAGGGACCTGCGAGGCTGCCTGGTCGAGCGCATAGAGCCGCGGGGCCGGGAGCGCGTAGGCGACGGCTGCCGCGAGGGTCGACTGGAAGAAATGCCTGCGGTTCATGCGGACTCTCCGACTGCGACCTGGTTGCCCTTGAATGCCGAGCGCAGGAGCAGCGTCGAGGCATAGAGGACCACGACGACGACGCCCCAGCGCAGCCAGACCATCGGCATCTCCTTCACGATGAGCGCGGCGACCAGCACCGCCGGTATGCCGCCGATCGTCATGCCGATGCAGATCTTCATGCTGATCCGGTCGGTCTTCATGAAGCTGAAGCCGGTCGTCGGCATCAGGAAGGCGCAGGCGCTCATCATGATCGGGAACGCGAGCCGCGGGTCGAGGCCGAACAGGCTCAGGAGTATCAGTGACGGCGCATAGAGCCCGATGCCGAACGCCATGAGCGCGCCCAGGACGAAGTGCGCGCCGATCGCGATGAACATCTCGGGCGACGGCAGCGCCGTCGCCATGCCGCCGTGCGGCATGAGCTCGAGGTTTCGCATCGCGTAGAGGGTCGCCGAGATGAGGAGCGCGCAGCCGACGAAGCCCTGGACGACGCGCACCGGCGCGCGCACCACGAGCGGCGCCCCGAAGAGCGAGCCGAGGACCGCCGCCCCGATGCACGAGGCGAGCAGCGTCGGGTCGACGTGCACGCCGAGGATGACGAGGAAGATGGACGCCTGCACCACGGTCGGGAGCGCATGCCCGACGTTCAGCGTCGCCGGGATGAAGCTGTCCGGCACCAACCGCCGGAACTTGATCCAGGCGGTCGTCGGCGCGAACGAGCCGATGCCGAGCGTGTCGAAGAAATTCGTGACAAAGCCGAGCCCGATCGACTCGAGGTCCGTCCTGAGCTCGCCGCGCCTGACGGCGGCGCGGAGAAAGGCGATGGTGAAGGCGATGCCGAGGACCGCGAGCGCGGCGAGAAGAACGGTGATCGTCACTCGGCCCCCCGATTGCGGATCGCGCGTACTCTACCTCAGAATGTCGGCACCTGCCGCAAGGGACTGATTCCATGATTGCCGCTCATTCCGGGCGCCGCCTGGGCGCCGTCCTGCTGCTCCTCGTTCCGCTCGCCGCCGCTGCGGCCAACGACACGGCGATTCCCGCCGACCTTTCCGCGAGCTCGCTCGAGATGCTGAAGCGTTCGGTCGGATTCAAGACCGTGCTGGGCGAGGGGCAGGTGCCCGCCTACGCCGCGTACCTGGCGGGCGAGCTGAAATCGCATGGATTCGCGGACGAGGACATCAAGATCACGCCGATGGGCGAGACCGCGACGCTGACTGCCGTCTACCACGGCAGCGACCCGAAGCTGAAGCCGATCCTCGTCGCGTCGCACATGGACGTCGTCGTGGCGAAGCGCGAGGACTGGGAGCGCGACCCGTTCACGGCGGTCGTCGAGAACGGCTTCCTGTTCGGCCGGGGATCGAACGACAACAAGTTCGGCCTGGTCACCTCGATGAACGCGATCTTCTGGCTGAAGAAGGAAGGCTACAAGCCGAAGCGCGACATCATCATCGTGCTGTCCGGCGACGAGGAGACGGCCCAGACGACGACGGCCGCGCTTGCGCAGCAGCTGAAGGGCGCCGAGCTCCTCCTCAACAGCGACGCGGGCGGGGCGCGTCTCAACGACGAGGGCAAGCCCGAGGTCTACGCGATGCAGGCGGCCGAGAAGACCTACATGGACTTCGAGGTCACGACAACGAACCCTGGCGGCCACAGCAGCCGGCCGGGGCCGACCAACGCCATTTACGACCTCGCACGCGCGATCGACAAGGTCGCGGCGTTCCGATTCCCGGCGAGGCTCAGCGAGCTGACGAAGGCCTACTTCAAGGCCACCGGCCCCCTGACGCCCGGGCCGACCGGCGAGGCCATGCTGCGCTACGCGGACAACCCCGACGACAAGGAGGCCTATGACCTCCTGTACTCCCAGGCCGAGTACGTCGGGCAACTCGGCACGACCTGCGTTGCGACGATGCTGCGCGGCGGCCACGCGCCGAACGCGCTGCCGCAGAGCGCGACCGTCAACATCAACTGCCGCGTTTTCCCGGGCGAATCCGTCGAGTCGGTGCAATCGACGCTCGTGAAGGCGATCGACGACCCGAAGGCGCAGGTGAAGCTCGTGAGCAAACCGAAGCCCAGCGAGGCTTCGCCGCTCCGGGATGACGTCATGAAGGCGCTGCGCAAGGCGATCGACCTCCGCGCTCCGGGCCTTCCGATCGTGCCGTCCATGTCGGCGGGCGCGACGGACAGCCTCTACTTCCGGAACATCGGCGTACCGAGCTACGGCGTCGGCGGCCTTTTCATCAACAACAAGGACAGCTTCTCGCACGGGCTGAACGAGCGGATCCCGGTCGCGTCGATCGACGGCGCCGTGATCCAGTGGCGGAGCCTCATCCGGGACCTCTCGCGCTAGCGCTCAAATCCGCCGGCGTTCGCGATGCACGAGGTAGAGGCCCGCCGTGACGACGATCGCGGCGCCAACGAGGATGCGCGCGCCCGGCACCGCGCGCCAGAAGACCCAGTCGATGCAGGCGCCCCAGACGATCGACAAGTACTCGAACGGCGCGACCGTCGAGGCCGGGGCAAGGCGGAACGCCTCGGTGACCAGGTGCTGCGCGGCCCATCCGGCGAGGCCGAGTAGCGCGATCCACGGCCAGTGTTCGGCGGCGATCGTGACCCAGCCGCGAGCCGCGAGCACGCCGGCGCCTAGCGCCAGCATCAACAGGAACCAGAACACCATCGACGCCGTCTTCTCCGTCGACGAGAGGATGCGCACCATCACGACGACGATGGCCCAGCAGAGCGCCGAGCCGACGGCAGCGAGGGCGGCGACGCTGACGAACCCGGAAGCGCTCGGCTTCAGCATCACGAGAACGCCGGTGAGCCCGGCCAGGATCGCGGCCCAGACGTGCCGGTCCGCGTGCTCGCCGAGCAGGAGCGCCGCGCACGGCACGACGAGGAGCGGCGCCGAAAGCGTTATCGCATAGGTATTCGCGAGGCTCATGTGTGAGAGCGCGAAGACGAAGCTCCACAGCATGGCGATCGAGACGACGGCGCGGAGCGCATGCAGGTGCAGGCGCCGCGGCCGGAGGTCGGCGAACCGGCCGGTCACGAGGCAGGTCACGAGCACGAAAGGCAGGGAGCTCGCACCGCGCAGCGAGGCGATCTGCATCGGCGGGTAGCTCGCGGAGAGCGCCTTCATGAGCCCGTCCATCACGCCGAAGACGCCGACGGCGACGATCATGAGGGTGATGCCGCGCAGCCGTTCCGCGCGGTCAGTCATCGGATGGCGGCAGCCGCTCCAGGAGGAGCTTGGAGAAGCCGGCGAGGGCGGTCAGGTCCTGCCCTTCGTCGGGCCCTTCGGGGTCGCGCCCGTTCGAGAACGCCGCGATGATGATGTGCCGGCCGTCGGGGAGCTCGGCATGCACGATCTCCGCGAGCGTGTCATAGGCGTCGCCGATCTTGCTCTCGTAGATCGTGCCCTCGGGAAACCCGCCGCCCATGCTGCTGTGCTCGGACAGGAGCGGGCGGCGCAGGCGCGAGCGGACGTACTCGGTGGCGGGCGCGCCGAACTCGCCGGAGACCAGCGCGAGCATGAGGCTCGCCGCGCCGTCGGCGTGCATCATGTTCCGGCCGCGGCGCTCGCGCGCGAGCGCCTCGAGTCCGGTCGGCTCCTCGCCGGAATTCGACGGGTAAGTCTTGTTGATGAATCGCTGGCCGGCGAGCAGCCCGTGCTCCGCAAGCAGGTTCTCCGTGTAGAGCCGCTTCGCGAGCCAGGCATCGTAGTCCGCGCCTTCGGCCGGCGCGTTCGGCGCACCGGTGATCGCGTCGACGACGAAGCCCGTCTCGACGTTGTCGGAAACCCTCAGCATCGGCCCGACGTGCTCGTCGAGGCAGTCGGGCGGCTTTCCTTGCGCTTCGCACCAGTGAGTCGCAGCGATCGCATAGCCGAGCTTGACGCAGCTCGCGGGATACCAGGGCGTGGTGCCGCCGACGCTCGCGCGCCGCCACGACCCGTCCTTCGCGGCGAGGAGCACGGTCACGTCGAGCCGGTCGAGGCGGCCCACCGGCAGGAAGCGCGTGCGCGCGTCCTCGAGCGCCGCCTGCAGCCGGGCGTCGTCGGTGACGCGCGGCGATTCGCCGGAATTTGCGGGCATCGGCACGAGGAAAATGGCGATGGCGAGCGCGCGCAGGCCCGCGGCGATCAATTGCCTATGCACCATGCCACTCCCGTTACAATCCCGGCACACTAGCGTCCCCGGACGAGGGCGACAACCACCCATGCAGGTCTACGGCAACGTGCTCGAGATGATCGGCAGGACGCCGATGCTGGAGCTCCGGCAGCTCGACGCCGGGCCATGCCGGCTGTTCCTGAAGCTCGAGCTGCAGAATCCGGCGGGCTCGATCAAGGACCGCATCGGGCTCTCGATGATCGAGGCGGCCGCGAAGCGCGGCGCGCTCGTTCCTGGCGGCACGATCATCGAGGCGACCGCGGGCAACACGGGACTCGGTCTCGCGCTCGTCGCGCTGCAGAAAGGCTATCGCGTCGTGCTGGTGCTGCCGGACAAGATGAGCCAGGAGAAGATCTTCAACCTGCGCGCGATGGGCGCGGAGGTGGTCTTGACTCGTTCGGACGTCGAGAAGGGCCACCCGGAGTACTACCAGGACCTCGCGATGCGGCTCGCGCGCGAGCACGGCTACTTCCACGTCAACCAGTTCGGCAACCCGGACAACCCGACGGCGCACCGCACGACGACCGGGCCGGAGATACTCGAGCAGCTCGACGGCGACATCGATGCCGTCGTCGTCGGCATCGGCTCGAGCGGTACGATCACGGGGCTCACGCAGTTCTTCCGCGATCGCCTGCCGTCCGTCGAGATCATCCTCGCGGATCCGGACGGCTCGGTGCTCGCGGACCAGGTGAACACGGGCCGCTACAGCAAGGCCGGGTCCTGGCTGGTCGAGGGCATCGGCGAGGACTTCATCCCCGAGATCTGCGATTTCTCGATGTGTCGCAAGGGCTACAGCATCCCCGATTCAGAATCCTTCGCTGTGGCACGCGCGATCCTGCGTAAGGAAGGCCTTCTGGTCGGCTCCTCGACCGGCACGCTGGTTGCCGCTGCGCTGCGCTACTGCCGCGAGCAGAAGCGGGCGAAGCGCGTCGTCACCTTCGCCTGCGACACCGGCAACAAGTACCTCTCGAAGCTCTTCAACGATTTCTGGATGGAGGACCAGGGCTTCATCCGGCGCGAGCAGCATGGCGATCTGCGCGACCTCATCGGGCGCCCGCACGGCGAGCGCGCGACGGTCACGGTCGGCCCGGACGACGTGCTCGCGACCGCGCACAACCGCCTGCGTAACGCGGGCTTCAGCCAGCTCCCCGTGATGGAGGCCGAGCGGCTCGTCGGGTTCATCGACGAGGATGCGATCCTGCGCCACGCATTCGGGAAGCCGGAGCGCTTCAACGATCCCGTGCGCGTGGCCATGCTCAAGGACTTCCCCGTCGTCGCGCCGTCGCTGCCGCTGACGGAGCTCGTCTCCATGCTGGAGTCGACGCCCTACGTCGCCGTCACGCAGGCCGGCGCGTTCCAGGGGCTCATTACGCGTGCCGACGTGCTCAACTACCTGCGCCGGCAGATGTCGAACGCGCCGGCACCACAAGGAAAACGATGAAGGACCCGAAGAAGAGAGCCGGATTCTCGACCCGCGCGATCCACGGCGGACAGTCGCCCGACCCGTCGACCGGCGCCGTGATGCCGCCGATCTACGCGGTGTCGACGTACGCCCAGTCGAGCCCCGGCGTGCACCAGGGCTACGAGTACTCGCGCACGCAGAACCCGACGCGCATGGCGTTCGAGCGCTGCATCGCGGACCTCGAGAGCGGCGTGCGCGGCTTCGCCTTCGCGTCCGGCATGGCGGCGACTGCGACGCTGCTCGAGCTCATCGACTCCGGCTCGCACGTGGTCGCGATGGACGACCTCTACGGCGGCAGCTTCCGCCTGTTCGAGCGCGTGCGCCGCCGCTCGGCCGCGCTGGAGTTCAGCTTCGCCGACCTCGCCGATCCGAAGGCCGCGGCAGCCGCGATAAGGCCGAGCACGCGCATGATCTGGATCGAGACGCCGACCAATCCGCTCTTGCGCCTCGTGGACATCGCCGCGGTCGCCGAGATCGCGCGGGCGCGCAAGATCCTGCTGGTCGTGGACAACACCTTCGCGACGCCGTGGATCCAGCGGCCGCTCGAGCTCGGCGCGGACATCGTCATGCACTCGGTGACGAAGTTCCTGAACGGCCACTCCGACATGGTCGGCGGGGTCGCGGTCGTCTCCGACGAGGCGCTCGGGGAGCGGATCGCGTTCCTGCAGAATGCGATCGGCGCCGTCGGCGGGCCGTTCGACAGCTTCCTCGCGCTGCGCGGGCTCAAGACGCTGCCGCTGCGCATGCAGCGCTCGAGCGAGTCCGCGCTCGAGATCGCGGGCTGGCTCGAGCGCCACCCGCGCGTCGAGCGCGTGCTCTACCCGGGCCTCAAGTCGCACCCGCAGCACGACCTTGCGCGCCGCCAGATGGGGGCGGGCGGCAGCGGCGTCGTGACATTCTTCCTGAAGGGCGGGCTGCCGGAGGCGAGGCACCTGCTCGAGCGACTCGAGGTCTTTACGCTCGCCGAGAGCCTCGGCGGCGTCGAGAGCCTCGTGGACCACCCGGCAATCATGACGCACGCCTCGGTCCCGCCGGAGGCGCGCGCGAAGCTCGGCATCAGCGATTCGCTCGTGCGGCTCTCGATCGGGATCGAGGACGCCGCGGACCTCGTCGCGGACCTCAAGTCCGCGCTCGGCTGAGAATAAAGGGGCGCGTCCCCTTTATTCCTCGGGGTCGATGTCCTCGACGCGGCCGTCGGCGAAGATGATCTTCGCGTCGCCCGCCTTGACGGTCGCGGTGACCTCGCCCGTCGCGAAGCGCACGGTCACGTCGTAGTCCCCCGCCCACGGCGCGCCGAACAGCAGGTCGTACATGTTCTGGGAGCGCAGGCCCGATCCGGACTCGACGACGCGCGTCATGATGCGGTTCGGCTGGCCCTCCGGGACCACGCGCACGACGCGTCCCTGCTGGTTGCGCTCGCCGCCCGCGCCTTCGATGCGGAGTCGTATGCGCTTCGTCAGAGTCCCGGGGGTGCGCATCAGGCGATACGCCTCGCCCCAGCGCGTGAGCACGTCCATCATCCCGTCATTGTTCTGGTCGCCGCAGGCCAGCCTGTCGACATGGGCGACGAGGCTGTCCGGGTCCGAGGGTATTCCTTTCTGTACGGCGGAGGTCGTCAGGCTGCCATCGACGTTGACGAGGAGCCTCGGCGTTCCAGCGTTGCCGGCGCGCGTATTGCCGGGGAACCAGACGTCTTCGAAGCCGTCGCCGTTGGTATCGCAGACCGCAAGCCCGGCCCCGACCCCGGACCCGAGTTCGGCGCCGACGATCGTGCCGTCGTCGAACACGCCGTTCGTGTTGCGGTACAGGCGGGTGGCGCTGTCGGTGCGATGGATGAGGTCGAGGTCCCCGTCGAGGTCGACATCGATCAGTTTGAGCCCGACATCCTCGCGCACCGGCATGTGCGCCGCCGCGCTGCCGTCGCGGAAAGTGCCGTCGCCGTTGTTGAGCAGGAGGCGCGAGCCGAACAGGAGGTCGACGAAGCCGTCCTCATCGAAGTCCACGGCCTGGCCGCCGTTCGGCACGTAGGAAGCGCCGCCCGGATTGGTGGGGACCCCGGCTGCTGCAGCCGTATCGGTGAACTGCCCCGCGCCGTCGTTGATGAGCAGCCAGTTCCGCGCGCCGTCGCCGCGCGTCTGGTCGTAGGGCGCGAATACGTCGATATCGCCGTCATTGTCGAAGTCGGCGGCGAGGATCGTTCCGCCGACGCCGGCGATCGCGAGCGATGACACCTGCGCAGAGGTCTGGAACTCGCCGTCGCCCTGGTTCAGGTGCAGGAGCGCGAAGGAGCCGGGGATGATGGCGCGCGTGCGCGTGTTGCTGAACATGTCGTCGAACCCGTCGCCGTTGAAGTCGGCGACGCGCACGTCGCTGACGACGCGGGGACTCGCGATCAGGTCGCCGAGTCCCACGTCGGCGAGCACGCGCGCCGTGTAGGTCCCGCAGCTGCCGGTGTCACTGCCTCCGAGCGCGGTCGGCAGGTCGAGGCAGTCGTCGTCGTCGACGGTGCCGAACGCGACGCCGGCGATCGGCAGTTCGTGCTCGCTGATGATGCTCGACGGCGAAATCGCGACCGGCCCGTCGGTCCCAATGCGCGTGTCGTTCATCGCGATGACGCGATAATAAAGCGCCGCGGTGACCGCGACGTCCTTGCGCACGTACGGCGATCCGTCCGCGACCTCGAACGCGGCGTTCGGGCGGCGCCCGGCGAGCAGCGACTCGAGGCCCGCGAAGTAGACCCGGTAATGGGTCGCGTTCGTCGCGGGCGCGAAGTAGATCGTGTGCCCCGGATCCTGGGCCGTCACGACCGTCCATTCGACCGGACCCGGAACCGGGCCGGGGGTTGCGCTGACGGCGAGGCTCTCGGGACCGCGGCCGCCCTTGGTTTCCGCGACGATCCGGTAGTGGTACTCGCGGAAGTTGGTGAGGCCCGTGTGGGTGTACGAGGTGCCTTCGACGTCCTTGATCTTGTTCTCGTAGGTCCGCGGCCCATCCTGGACGTCATCCCACAGGATGACGTAGTTATCGGCGTCCGTGACCGCGTCCCAGGACAGCTCGACGCTGGCCTCTTCGGCCTCCGCTTTCGGGTTGGCGGGTGCCGCGTGCGGGGGGCTCGCGCCCAGCGTGTTGCCGCAGCCGGCGAGCCAGGCGAGGCCCAACAGGGCACAGATTCCGGTTACCGCCCGGGCGGCGGCGTGCACGCGCTCAGCCATTCGATTGAAGCCCCGTTTGCTGGAGGGATCGCGACCGATAGACGGCCGCGCCGTTCGACAGTTCCGCCCGGTTAGCCGGGTAAAAGGGGCGGCATTATACCCGCCGGCGGCCCGCCGCCGCTCAGGCCGCGGCGGTCCGGGAATCGACCCGGGTCGGGGATTCCATACAGTAGATCTCGACCGGCCGGACACGCCCGCGCAGCACGAGCGGCGGGAGCTCCACGATGCCGCTCGGAACCGGGTCGAGCGACTGCTTGACCGAGAGCGAAAAGAGGGCTTCGCCGGCGCGGGCGCGCTGCACGAGCCTGGCGGCGACATTCACGGTGTCGCCGATCAGGGTGTAGCTCGGCCGCTCCGGCGCCCCGACGTCGCCGACGATCACATCGCCGGCATTGATTCCAATGCCGATGCCGGTGTCGATGCCGAGCCTCGCCTTCCATTCGGCCGACAGACGGCCGAATCCCGAGATCATGCCGCGTGCCGCCGCGACCGCGCGCCCGCTGGCGTCATCGGCGGGCAGGGGCAGGCCGAAGCCGGCCATCAGCCCGTCGCCCGCGATGTGGAACACCGTCCCGCCGTGGTTGCGCGTGATCTCCGACAGCATCGAGAAATACTCGTTGAGGAGTGGCACGACGTCGGAGGGCGAGAGCCGCTCGGCGACCGCCGTGAAGCCGCGCATGTCGGCGAACAGCACGGTGCCGGATACCCGCGCCTGGCCAATGCCCTCGCGAGCGCGCGCCGTGCAGCGGCAGGTGCCGAGTTGGTGCAGCTCGATGAGGTTTCCCGCTGGGTCCGTGAAGTAGACCCGCCGCGAATCCGGCCCGAGCCGGCCGTGCACGACCCGGTAAGCCACCGCGAGCCGGTCGAGCTCGGCCTGGGCGTCGTCGATCGAGACGACCGCACAGGCGAGGTGCGGCGACGTGAGGTCGAATTCGCCGGTTGCGAGCGCCGCTTTCGTCACGCCCGGGACGAGGTGGATCTGTGCGTGGTAACCGGCGTTGATGCGCTGGCCCTCGCCCGGTCGGTCCCAGGGCACGTGGTCGCTCTCGAGGCCGAGGATGTCGTTGTAGAAGCGCAGCGCCGCCCCGGCGGCATCGGGGCCGGGCGCGATCCGGACCGCGAAATGGTGCAGTTCCGCGATCTTGATCGTCATGCGCCGGAGGGCGGGTCGAAGATCTCGACGGTGAGGTCGACCTTGCGCTCTTCCCCGGGCGCAAGGCCGCCTACCCCGATCACCTTGCGGGCGAGCTCGGCGCCCCCCGCGTCGCGGATCACGACGACGACGTGGTATTCCCCTGGACCCAACGCCGCCGCGCGCGCGAATTGCCCCGACACCCGGAGCGCCACCTGGCTCGCCGGCAACGGCTCGGCGCCGCGCCGGTTCTCGAAGCGCAGGTGGTGCTTGCAAGCCGGGCAGACCGCGGCGCTCTCGAGGATCGTCGCCCGGCAGTGCGGGCAGGACCTCGTCTTGCCGATCGCCGAACGGCGTTCGACCACGCGCGACATGCTCAGCGGTGGCTGCCGCCCTTGCCGCCGCCCTCGCTCCAGCCGAACTCGGCGCGACCGCGCATGCGCGCGCCGTCGGCCACCGTCAGGGAGCCCGCGCTGATGTCGCCGTTCACGACGCCGCTCTGGTGCAGCTCGACGCGCTGAGCGCCCTCGATATTACCCTCGATCTCGCCGGCGACGACCACCGCAGCCGCCCTGACGGCGCCTGCGAGGTGCGCACCCGTCTCGACCGTAAGCGTGCCGTCGACCTGGACGTCACCCTTGAACTTGCCGGAAATCCGGACATGACCGGATCCTTCGATCTTGCCTTCGAAGTTCAGGCCGGCGGCAATGATCGATTCCTTCATTTCTTTCCTGCTGGCAGGCGCCACCTGCGGCGGCGGGGAACTGACTACGGGTTCCGGTCGTGGCCGGTTCACCGGCGGGGGCGGGGTGCTCGCGACCGGCTCGGGCGGGGGCGAGTCCTTGGCGACGATATCCTTCCAGATGGCCATGGGGAATCCTCCGTTGGGGGAGGACAAGAGTAGCCACTTGCTCCGCCGCGAGCGAGTACGGAGTACCGTTTAGAAAAGGTCTCGGCCCTGTCGTCGCCAGGCGACAGGTGCGGGGGACTGGAGAGGCTCCCGGCTCAGGCCAGCTGGGCGCCGAGGAGCTTCAGGCGCCGGTGCTGCATCCGGAGCTCGGCCACGAGGGCCCGGGTGCTCGCCCGGAAACTGGCCTCCTCGAAGCGCTGGACCAGCTGATCACGGGTCTTGTGGTACCAGGCGTCGGTCAGCCGGGACCAGGCCGCGAGGGTCGCCGTGAACTGCTCGTATTCCCGCGCGATGGCCGAGCGCAGCCGCTCGAGGTCCACGTGCGGCAGGGACGGGCCCCGGTGCTCGAGGCTCGCTTCCACCCGACGGAACTGCATGGCGAGGCGCGCGCGCTGGATGGCGACCGCGGGCGTGCGCTTCAGCTTGCGCGTGAGGCCGACCCACGACAGCGAGCAGATGATCCACTTGCTCGGGTCCCAGTGCCACCAGCGGATGCCGTTCCGGTAGTCGTGCGCGAACTGGTGGTGGAAGTTGTGGTAGCCCTCGCCATACGTCAGGAAGGCCAGCCACCCGTTGTCGCGGGCGCTGTGCTCATCACTGTAGGGCTGAGGGCCGAAGGCATGGGCCACGGAGTTGATGAGGAAGGTGAGGTGGTGGCTGACGACGAGGCGCAGCACGCCCGCGAGCAGGAACATGCCCCACAGGTCGCCGTGCGCCCAGCCGAGGGCGAGCGGCAGGCCAAAGTTGAGCAGGAGCGCGAGCGGCAGGTACCAGCGGTGCTGGAAGGCCACGATCGGGTCCTTCTGCAGGTCGCGCACGTTGCTGAAGTCGGTCTCCGAGCTCTTGTAGCTGCGGAGCATCCAGCCGATGTGCGAGAACCACAGCCCGCGGCCCGCGGAGTAGGGGTCCAGTTCGTTGCTGTCGACGTTCGTATGGTGGCTGCGGTGGTTCGACGACCAGACGAGGATGCTGTTCTGAAGCGCCATCGTGCCGAAGAGCATCAGCAGGAGCCTGACGGACCAGTGCGCATCGTAGGTCTTGTGCGACCACAAGCGGTGGTAGCCCGTCGTGATCGCGAGCCCGTTCGCGTACAGGAGCACGACAAACCAGACCCAGGCCTCGATGCTGTAGCCGGTCGTGAATCCGTACCAGGGCACGACGATCGCGGAGACCGCGAAGGTCAGCACGAACATAAGGACACGGGACCAGATGAGTGGCGCGCGGGCGCCGTGGGCAAACTCTGTCATTCTTCGGGATCCGGCTGGGACGGGCACTCGCATTGTGCTTGATGGCGCCCGGCGTGCCTACCCCGGAGCGCGAGCCAGGTCACTTTTTTGGGCCAAAAAGCGCCTCGAGTGCCGCCCGGGCGTCTCCACCGGGCGCAGGGCCGGGTCGGAATCGACCGGCAAGCGGCTCGAAATAGCCGCAGAAATTGGCCCGCTCCTTGTTCTGGACGGGGTCCGCGACGGGCTCCGCGCATTGATTGGCCTTGCGCGTGTCGTAGAAGCGGCATGTCCGACAGACATGGATCTCCGCGCGGCAGGCGCGGCAGTATTCCGCGCGGCCGACCGGGAGGATGAGATCCGGCAGCGGCGCCCCGCAATTCCAGCAGTCGAGCGCCGGCGCGGCCATTCATTTCACCCGCGTCACCCGCGTCGAGTGTTTCGAAGGCCCGGACATGATGAAGGACTTGAGCGAACCGGGCTGGATGCGGACGTGGTCGCCGGTCTTCAAGCGGAACTTGGAGTCGGGCGTGTTCTGGCGCCAGACCTGGCCGTTGTCGAGCGTGAAGGTCATGAGGCCGTCGATGCGGGTCTCGATGCTCGTGACAACGGCCGAGAGCTCGCCGAGCTCCCGCGACTCGTCGGTCTTGCGCTCTTCTTCTTCGGCGGCCATTGCGCGCTCGCGGCCGAACTTGTCTTCGGCAGTCGCGGCAACGGGGGCGGCGACCGTCGCCGCAGCGGCAGGCGCGGCCGGGGATGGCGCTGGAGAAGCGGGCGCATGCTTCGGAGCCGCGGGGGGCGGAGGCGCACTGGCTTTGGGTGCCGCCGCCGCGGTCGACGGTTGCGGCTGCGCGTGACCGGTCAGGCGGTCATAGCAGGCGAGGCGACGCGCGTCGTCGGTCTCCGCACGGCAGGCACGCAGCGCTTCGCTGACGTCCTCGGCGGCGGACGCGGGCCAGGCCGCGACCGCCAGAACAAGCGAAGTGATGAGCCTGCCGTATGCCTTCATTTCATATCTCCCAGTCCGGCTTCTTGCCCGCGTGCGCATCGATGGCCTCGAAAAGCGACACCACGAGCTGGCGCTCTTCCTCGGTGAGTTCCGGCCGCCAGACGTCGAAGAGCAGTATGACCCGCGTGCGATCGCTGCCGTTCCATGCTTCGTGCTCGATTGAGTCGTCGAAGGCCCAGCCCTTGCCCTCGACCCAGTCGCGCGTCTCGTTGCCGACGCGGAAACGGCACTTTCCCGGAACGATGACCGGCAGGTGGCAGATCAGGCGCGTATTCACGAGCCCGTTGTGCGGTGGAATATGCGCGCCGGGCTTCAGGAGCGAGAACAGGATCGATGGCGAGCGGTTCGGCACGTGCGCAAGCGGCGCATTCCGGAGCGCGTGCATCGTCTTCGGGAAGCGCGCCGCATTCTCCGTCACCGGCTCGCCGTTCTTCCACAGGTAATAGGCGCTCCAGGCGGGATTGTTGAGCATCCCCATCTCGTCCTTCTTCGGACGGTTCGCATGTCCCTGGACGTACGGCGCGAAGGCGCCCGGCTCGTTGAGCACGGCCTCGAGCTCGGCGCGGATCCCGGGCAGCGCCGCTTCCACGTCGTCGAACCATGGAAAGAGCTGGCGCTCGTAGAACTGGACCTGAGGCAGGCCGGGGAAGTAGTAATACTTCGGCTGCTGTAGGTAGATGCGCTTCTGCCCCAGGATGAGATCCACGGACTGCGAGAATCGTGCGCTCGAGCGGCCCGAGTCGAATCCCTTCGCCGCGAGGCTCCGGAGCAGGTAGTCCCGGTACTCGATCGCGTAGCGCTCGCAGGCGGCCTTCGCTCGCGCGAGCTCGGCGGCGAGATCGCGCGGCACGCCGGTTCCAGGCGTCGAGCGGAGCGCCGTCAGGTAGAACGACGAAGCCGAGCGTGCGTCGCCGGCGGCCGCGTAGAGGTCCGCGCGCTGGATCAACGCCCGCACGTTGCGCGGATCCGCCGCCAGCAGTCGGTCGAGGGCGGCGGCCTTCTCGGTTTCGGCTGGACTCCCCATCACGAGTTCCGGATTATGGGGACTCGCGCCGGATGCGGCAAAACCTTAGGCTAGCCGCGCCATGAGCGCCGATGCCGCCAGCGCGAACCGAGCCGCCATGCAGGCGATGGCCGCGGGCAACATGAAGGGCGCGCAGGCGATGCTGCAGGACGCCATCGCGCGCAACCGCTCGGACATCCGGCTCTGGCTGAATCTCGCCGTCGTGCGCCGCCAGCTGCAGGACTTCGACGGCGCCTTCGAGGCCCTGCGAGAGGCGCTCCGGCTCGACAACCGGAGTTTCGTCGCGCTCCTCATGCAGGCCTCGCTGCTCGACCGGCTCGGCCGCGCGAAGGAGGCCGCTGTCGCCTACGGCATCGCGCTCGTGCAGGCGCCGCCGGACACCGAGCTCGACCCGCCGACCCTCCAGGCGGTCATGCGCGCTCGCGAGCTTTCCGCGCAACATGCCGCCGAGCTCGGCCGCTTCGTGCGCGAGCGCACGGCGAGTGAAAGCGACCGGCTTTCGGCCGTGGAGCGGCGCCGGCTCGACGCGTTCATCGACACGTCGTTGCGGGTGCGACGCCGCTACCGCCAGGAGCCGATGGAGTACGCCTACCCGGGGCTGCCGGACATCGAGTTCTACGAACGCGAGGAGTTTCCCTGGCTGCTCGAGTTCGAGGCCTCGACACCCGCGATCGGGCGCGAGCTCGCCCGCATCCTGGTCGAGGACGAGAAGGGCTTCGCACCATATATCCAGTACGACGAGCACCTGCCGCTGGACCAGTGGCGGGAGCTCAACAAGTCGCCGCGCTGGAGCGCGTTCCACTTCTACGACAAGGGCAGCGAGATTTCCGAGCGCTGTGCGCGCGCGCCCGAGACGATGACTGCTGTGCGCCGCCTGCCGCAGGCGTTCGTGGACCTGCGCTCTCCCACCGCGATGTTTTCCGTGCTGCAGCCGAAGACGCGCATCCCGCCGCACACCGGCATCGCGAACTTCAGGCTGGTCGTACACCTGCCGCTCGTGCTGCCGCCGGGCTGCGGCTTCCGGGTCGGCGGCGAGACCCGCCAGTGGCGCGCGGGCGAGGCATGGGTTTTCGACGACACCATCGAGCACGAGGCCTGGAACGACAGCGACCAGGTCCGGATCATCCTGATCTGCGACATCTGGAGCCCGCGTCTCTCGCCCGAGGAGCGCGCGGCGATCCGCTCGGTCATCGCGGCGACGGACGCCTTCAGGGGCACGGCGCCCGGCCCTCAGATATAGTTCGCGGCCATGTTGCTCAAGATCAAGAACCTGCTGTCCGCCGAGGAGTGCGCGCGGCTCGTCGCGCTCGCGGGCGAGCTCAAGTTTGTCGACGGCCGCGTGTCGAACCCCGCGAACACCAGCAAGCAGAACCTGCAGGCGGACCCGACGGACCCGAAATACGCGGAGTCCGTGACGATCGTCGGGAACGCGATGACCCGCTCGCGCGAGTTCGGCAGCTTCGCGATCCCGAAGCGCATCGCGCCGCCGCTCCTGTGCCGCTACGAGCCTGGCATGAAATACGGCTCGCACGCGGATGCGGCGATCATCCAGCTTCCCAATACGAAGATCCGGTCGGACCTCTCGTGCACGGTATTCATCGGCGATCCCGCGTCCTACGAGGGCGGCGAGCTGGCGATGGTGCTCGGCAACCAGACGCTCGCCTTCAAGGGCGCGCCCGGCGAGGCGATCGTCTACCCCTCGACCCTGCTGCACGAGGTGGTGCCGGTGCGCTCGGGCCAGCGGCTCGTGTCGATCACGTTCATCGAGAGCCACGTCGCCGACCAGCACGAGCGGATGCAGGTCTACGAGCTGAACGAAATCGCCGCGATCGAGGGCCTGCGCATGAACCCGGAGAGCCGTGTCCGGCTCGACGTCGTGCGCCAGAACCTGCTCCGGATGTGGTCGACGAGCTAGGCCGGCCCGAAGTCCAGCGAGAGCGCCGCGAGCCGGCGCTCGTAATTCCGCCAGCGGCCTGAAGAACTCGCGTAGAGCGGCTCGCGCACCTGCGCAACGCTCGCGGTGCGGACGCGATTCGCGTTCCGCTGGAAGTCCAGGCAGCCCTCGTGCCAGTCGAGCCCTGCGAATTCCAGCAGCCGCTGCGTCTCCCGCCGGGGGTCGCGCACCAGGGCATCGTAATCCGCGTCGAAGATGCTCTCGCCGAACAGGCTCCGCCAGTGCGCCATCAGCTTCGCGTACTGGCGCCGGTGGTGGGCGATGTTCACGAGGTCCGCCGCATAGCCGAGCCGGCCGTCGAACTGCTGGAACCAGATCGAGATCGCGACATCGCGCGCGTCGCGGACCGTGTTCACGAAGCGCGCGTTCGGGAACACCGCCTTCAGCATGCCGAGGTAGGCGAAAGCGTCCGGGCGCTTGTTCGTGACGATGTCGGCTCCGGGGAAGCGGCTTCGCAGGTGGTCGAGGTAGCCGCCAGCGATCGTCGTCCAGTCCTTCGGGTCCAGCGAAAGCGGAAAGCGCATGAACCAGTCGAGCTCCCCGCCCGCCGTCACACGTGGATGCGCCGCAAGGACCTGCTCGATCAGGGTCGAGCCGGACCGGTACATGCCGGTGATGAAGACGAGCGGCTTGTCCGATGCGGGCGTCGCCGCTGCAATCAGGTCCGGCCCGAACGCCTGGATGACCTGGTCGACGCCCCGCTCGACCGCGGCGGGGTCATAGCGCGCGAGGCGCGGCCGGCTCGCGGCGTTGCCGAGCGCGTACTGGTCGAAAGCCTCGTCATAGCGGCCGCAGTCGTCGAGCGCCTTGCCGAGCGCGAAGTAGAGGCTCTCGCGCGCGAGCGGCGCGAGGTTCGAGCGTCGCAGCGCGCGGCGCAGGCGCCTGACGTCCTCGCCCTCGGCATCGGTGACCCGCTCCGCGTTCACGATCCTGACGAGCGCATCGGTCCAGGAAGGGTCGAGGTCGAGGACTTTCCGGTAGAGGACCAGCGCGGTCGCGCGGTCGCCGTACTCCTCGTGGTAGAGCGCGAGATTGAAGATCGCCGGCGGGTAATTCGCGTTGATCGCGAGCGCGCGCTCGAGCAGGAGCTTCGCGCTGGCGTCGCGGCGCAGCTCGGTCTGGATCACCGCCATGTTCGAAAAAACCTCTTCGGGGCGGTCGATCGCGAGGTCGAGCGCTGCCTGGTGCTCCTCGAGCGCCTCCTCGAGCCGGCCGCGGCGGCGCAGGAAGCAGGCGAAATTGAAGCGCGCGACGGCGTGCTGCGGCGCCCCGTCGATGAACCGCCGGTACGACGCTTCCGCGTCGGCGAACCGGCCCGCACGCTCGAGACCGTCGGCCGTTTCGAGCCCGGCGTCCGGCGCGCTCACGCGGCACCTTTCGAAACGAGCGCCGCGATGCGCGCGTCCGCGCGTGCGAGG
>DATJFN010000109.1:0-6439 GCA_035495635.1 Steroidobacteraceae bacterium
AATGACGAGACGCCGCAGCCACGGGCCTCCCTGCGCGCGCGGCATCAGCCGAACAGCCGCGAGAGGTCGTTATAGAACGCGAAGCCCATCAGCACCACCAGCAGTGCGATCCCGACCTTCTGGCCGAGCACCTGCGCCCGCATGGAGAGCGGCGAGCCCTTCGCCATTTCCACGAACTGGAACGCGATCTGGCCGCCGTCGAGGACGGGTACCGGCAGCAGGTTCAGGACGCCGAGCGAGATCGACACCAGCGCGAGGAATCCGAGGTAATACGTGAATCCCTCGGTCGCGGTAAGCCCGGCGTACTGCGCGATGTTGATGGGTCCCGAGATGTTCTTGGGCGAAACGTCTCCTGTGACCATTTTCCACAGGAAATGCAAGGTGAGCGCGCTCTTCTCCCAGGTCCAGCGCACCGACGGCGCGATTGCCGCGAGAGGCCCGTAGCGCTCGACGGTCTTCATCTCTTCTGGAAAGCCGCCGCCGTCGCCGAGCGCGGCCCCGAGGCCGATCTTTCCGACGGTATGCCCCTCCTCGACCTCGGCCTTCGGCACAAGCGTGAACTCGAGGCGCTTGCCGTTTCGCTGGACCGCGATGCGGGTCGGCTCGCCGGGCCGGGCGCGGATCCGGTCGACGAATTTCACGTAGTCGTCGATCGCCTCGCCCTCGATCTCGAGGACACGGTCGCCGATCTCAAGGCCCACTGCCGCTGCCGGAAAGTCAGGTGTCAGCTCGCCGACGACGACCGGCTGCGGCGGGTACCAGAATGAGAAGCCAAGGCCGTGCAGCAGGATGCCGGGCTCGGTCAGCGCGCGCCGCTCCGCTTCGGGCACGCGCAGAACCAGGGCACGCGTCGCACCGTTTCTGCCGCGGACTTCCATCGGCACTTCACCGGATTCGACGACGCCCTCGAGCATCGCGAGGATCGCCTCCTGCCGCGTCGGCGTCGCTTCGCCGTCGACGCTCGTGATCTCGTCGAGCGCGCGCAGGTCCGCGCGGGACGCATAGGAGTCCGGGGCGACTTCGCCGATGACCGGCTTCAGGCCGGGGATGCCCTGCATGAACGTCAGCCAGCACGCGAGCACCGCAAAGATGAAGTTGGCACCAGGACCCGCGAGCAGCACGGCGACGCGCGCGAGCGGGGGGCGGCGGTTGAACGCGCGATGCTCCTCGCCCGGCGGCACCGGGCCGTCGCGCTCATCGAGGAGGCGTACATAGCCGCCGAGCGGGATCGCGGAAAGGACGTACTCAACCTTGTCCGCGTCGCGGCTGACGCGCATGAGGAGCGGCTTGCCGAATCCGAGCGAGAAGCGCAGCACCTTGAACCCGAGCCGGCGCGCGACCCAGAAATGCCCGAACTCGTGCACTGTGACGAGCACGCCGATCGCGACGATGAACGCGATGAGCGAGGTGAGGATTCCCGCGTTCATGCGCCCGCCGCCTGGCGCGGCCCGAGCGCCGCGCGCGCATGCTCGCGCGCCCAGGCGTCCGCCGCGAGCGCATCCGAAAGGCTTCGAACCGGGCCCGCCTCATGCTGTTGCAACACGCTCTCAATGACTCCCGCGATGCTCGCAAAGTTCAGCCGCCGGCCAAGAAACGCCGCAACGGCAATCTCGTTCGCGGCGTTCAGCACGGCCGGCATCGTGCCGCCGGTCCGGGCCGCGGATTGCGCGATTTTGAGGCACGGAAATCGTTCAAAATCAGGTTCTTCGAACGATAACCTGGCTATCTGCACGAGGTCGAGCGCGGGGGCGCCCGAAGCGATGCGCTCCGGGTAGCCGAGCGCGTGCGCAATCGGCACGCGCATGTCGGGCTGGCTCATTTGGGCGAGCACCGAGCCGTCGTCGTACTCGACGAGCGAATGGACGATGCTCTGCGGATGGATCACGACGCGGATCGCATCGGGACCGATGCCGAACAGGTGGCAGGCTTCGATCAGCTCGAGCCCCTTGTTCATGAGCGTCGCCGAATCGACCGAGATCTTCGGCCCCATGCGCCAGTTCGGGTGCGCGACCGCCTGCTCGGGCGTCGCCGTGGCGAGGTCCTCGCGCCGCGACCGCAGGAACGGCCCGCCCGAAGCGGTCAGGACGACGCGTGCGATGCCGGCTGGCCACGCTCCCGCCGCCGAGCCCGCGGGCAGGCACTGGAAGATCGCGTTGTGCTCGCTGTCGATCGGCAGGATCGTGGCACCAGAACGGCGCGCGCTGTCGAGCAGCAGCGCTCCCGCGAGGACGAGCGCCTCCTTGTTCGCGAGCAGGATGCGTTTTCCGGCGGTCGCGGCCGCGAGCGTCGACTCGAGCCCTGCGGCCCCGACGATCGCAGCCATGACGATTTCGGCGCCGTCGAATGTGGCGACGGCCGAGAGCGCGTCGGGACCGGCGAGCACTCGCGTCGGCAGCCCGGCGGCAGCGACGCGCTGCGTGAGCCTCGCCGCCGCCGCGCGGTCGGCGAGCGCCGCGATCGCAGGCTGGTGACGCGCGACCTGTGCGTAGAGCGCCTCGTGGTTCGAGTGCGCCGCCAGCGCGACGACGCGGAACCGATCCGGGTGACGGCTCGCGACGTCGAGGGTCGCTTCGCCGATCGTGCCGGTCGATCCCAGGATGGCGACGCCCTTCATGCGATGAGCCCCATCCAGCCGAGGCCGAGCGCAAGGAGCGGAACCGACGACGTGAGGCTGTCGATGCGGTCGAGCATGCCTCCGTGACCCGGGAGCAGGCTCCCGCTGTCCTTGAGCCCGCGCTGTCGCTTGAACATGCTTTCGAGCAGGTCGCCAACGACGGACACGAGCACGGCCGCGACGCAAAGCGAGAGGAATGCGGCGGCGGGCAATCCGAACCAGGCGCGGCCTGCGAGCGCGACGAGGATGCCCGCGACGAGCCCGCCGAGCACGCCTTCCCAGGTCTTGTTAGGGCTCACGACGGGCGCGAGCCTGAATCGGCCGAAGCGCTTCCCCGCGAAATAGGCGCCGATGTCCGCGGCCCAGGCGAGCAGCAGCACGAACACGACGAGCTCACGGCCGCGTACGTCCTGGTCATACAGGCGCGCCAGCGCGAGCCAGGTCGGCACCAGCGCCCAGAGGCCTGCGATCGCCGCCAGCGCCGTCGCCCGTCGGCGCGGCGCAAAGACGATCCAGCCAAAAAGCGGGACCCAACCGAGCATCGTGAGGAGCATCGTGCGCTCGAAATCCTCGAGCGCAGCGGTCGAGCGCCAGAGCGCGACCATGAGGCCGCCGCAGGCCAGCACGTAGAGCCCGCGCGCAAAGGGCGATTCGAGCCCGGCGAGCTGCGACCATTCCCAGGCGCCGAACAGGATGATGAAGCCGAGCGCCGCGATGGCGAAGTCGCGCGGCAGCACCACCAGCACGAGCGCGAGTACGGCGACGAGCCCGAATGCAGTCAGGATGCGCTGGCCGAGCATCAGCGCGCCCTCGCCTCGCCCGCGACGCGCCCGAAGCGCCGGTCGCGGACGCCGAAGTCCGCGAGCGCCTGCGCGAAGCATCCGGCATCGAAGTCCGGCCAGAGTGTGTCGGTGAACCAGAGCTCGGTGTACGCAAGATCCCAGAGCAGGAAGTTGCTGATGCGCCGCTCACCGCCCGTGCGGATGAAAAGGTCCGGCGCGGGCCGGCCCGCCGTCGCGAGGCGGGTGGCGAGCGCCTCCTCGTCGATATCCGCCGCGCGGCGCCGGCCGTCCGCGGCCTCGGCCGCGAGCTGGCGTGCTGCCTGAACGATGTCCCAGTGCCCGCCGTAGGCGACCGCGACGACGAGGTCGAGCTTCGAATTTCCGGCCGTGCGTGCCTCGGCCGCTGCCATGCGCTCCGTCAGCGCCCGTGCCAGGCGGGCGCGGTCGCCGATGAAATGGATGTGCACGCCGTTGGCGTCGAGCTCGGCCACCTCGCGGTCGAGCGACTCGAGGAAGAGCTGCATGAGGAGCCCCACCTCCCCCGCCGGCCGCTGCCAGTTCTCGCTCGAGAACGCAAACAGCGTCAGCGCTCCCACGCCGTGGCGCACCGATTCCTCGATGGCAGTCCGCACCGCCTTGGTGCCCGCGCGGTGGCCCGCGGCGCGCGGCAGCGAGCGCTGCTCGGCCCAGCGCCCGTTGCCGTCCATGATCACGGCGATGTGGCGCGGCACCGGGAGGACGCCTGCCGCTTGCGAGGCTGCTGCCGGCATCTCAGACCTGCAGCAGCTCTTTTTCTTTCTCGGCCAGCACCGCGTCGATGTCGTGGATGTGCCGGTCCGTGAGCTTCTGGATCTCTTCCTTCGCGCGGCGGTCATCGTCCTCGGAGATGAGGCGCTCCTTCAGCATTTCCTTGAGCTCGTTCATTAGGTCGTGGCGGACGGCGCGAACCGCGACGCGCGCGCCCTCCGCCTCGTGGCGCGCGACCTTCGTGAGTTCCTTGCGGCGCTCCTCCGTCATCGGCGGCAGCGGCAGCCGGATGACCTGGCCGGCGGTGTTGGGCGTGAGGCCGAGGTCGGACTTCAGGATGGCCTTCTCGACCGCCTGCACGGCCGACTTGTCCCAGGGCGAGACGACCAGCGTGCGCGAGTCTTCGACGTTGACGCTGGCCACCTGGTTGATCGGCACCTCGCTGCCGTAGTAGTCGACCTTGATGCCGTCGAGGAGCCCGGTGTTCGCGCGGCCCGTGCGCATCTTCCGGTAATGGTCCTTGAGGAGCGCGACGCACTTTCCCATGCGCTGGATCGCGTCGCGGCTCATTTCGTCTTGCATGTTCGCCCCCGCCTACAGCCCGTTCGCCACCAGCGTTCCCACGTCCTCGCCGTCCACGATCCGGAGCAGGTCGCCTTCGTTCATGAGGTTGAAAACCCGGAGCGGCACCCCGTTGTCGCGGCACATCACGATCGCGGTAGCGTCCATCACGCCGAGGCGGTCGTCGAGGACCTTGTCGTAAGACAGCGTCCGGTAGCGCTCGGCCTTCGGGTTGCGGACCGGGTCCTCGCTGTAGATGCCGTTGACCTTCGTGGCCTTGAGCAGGAGGTCGGCCCCGATCTCGATCGCGCGCAGCGAAGCCGCGGTGTCGGTCGTGAAGAACGGGTTGCCGGTGCCGGCGGCGAAGATCACGCAGCGGCCCTTCTCGAGGTGGCGCACGGCGCGGCGGCGGATGTAGTCCTCGCAGACTTCCTGGACGCGCACGGCCGACATGACGCGGGCGAAGCTGCCGAGGGATTCGAGGGCGTCCTGCAGCGCGAGCGCGTTCATGACGGTCGCGAGCATGCCCATGTGGTCCGCGGTCACGCGGTCCATGCCGGCGCGCGCGAGGCCGGCGCCCCGGAAGATGTTGCCGCCGCCGATCACGACGGCCATCTGGATCTCGCGGGCCATGACGTCCCGGATCTCGCCGGCAATGCGCTTCAGGATGGCGGGATCGATGCCATAGTCCGCGGCGCCGAGCAGCGCTTCGCCGCTGATCTTGAGCAGGATCCTCGTGAGCGGTCGCCGGCCCTGCGAATCCGCCATCTTGCTAACCCTCCGCGCGGATGATTGTAGTGGTCAGCTCGGCTTGTCGGGCTTGCCTTTGTCCTTGGCCGCTTCAACCTGCGCCATGACTTCGGCGGCGAAGTTCTCCTGCTTCTTCTCGATGCCCTCGCCGACCTCGTAGCGGAGGAAGCCGCTGACGGAGGCCTTCGCCCGCTCCAGCAGCTTCGCGACGCTCGTGTCGGGATCCTTCACGAACGGCTGCCCGGTCAGGCAGATCTCCGCGAGGTACTTGCGCAGGCGCCCCTCGACCATCTTCTCGACGATCGCGGCGGGCTTGCCTTCGGCGGCCGCCTGGGCCGCGAGGATTTCGCGCTCCTTGCTGACGACGTCGGCCGGCACGTCGGACGGCGACACGTACTGCGGACTGGCCGCCGCAACGTGCATCGCGAGGTCGCGCGCGAGCGCCTCATCCCCGCCCTTCACGCCGACCAGCGTGCCGATTCTGGTTCCATGGACGTAGGCGCCGATGCGCTCCGGCGCCTGCAGGATCGCGGCCCGGCGCACGTCGATCTTCTCGCCGATCTTTGCGACGAGGTTGCGACGGGTCTCATCGACGGTCGCGCCGCCCGCGAGCTTCATGCCCGAGAGCGCATCGGCCGTCGTCGCGGATGCGGCGAGCGCCGCGCGCGCGACCTCGCCCGCGAAGGCCTGGAACTCGGGCTGGCGCGCGACGAAGTCCGTCTCGCAGTTCACCTCGGCAAGCGCCGCCGACCGTCCGTCGGCGGACACCGCCGTCGCGATCGCGCCCTCGGCCGCGATCCGGCCCGCTTTCTTGTCGGCCTTGGCGAGGCCGGCCTTGCGCATGACCTCGGCGGCGGCATCGAGGTCGCCGCCGGTCTCGATGAGCGCCTTCTTGCATTCCATCATGCCGGCGCCCGTGCGCTCGCGAAGCGTCTTGACAGTCTCAGCGCTGATGCTCATCTCATTCCCCGTTCTTCTCGGGTTT
>DATJFN010000110.1:0-10234 GCA_035495635.1 Steroidobacteraceae bacterium
AGTTCCGCGCCGGCATCACGGCAATCGACGCCGGCTACGTGCGGCCGAAGCTCGCGGCCTCGCACCTGGTCGTGGATGCAGGCCGCGCGGCTTTCGTCGACACCGGCACGACGCACTCCGTCCCCGTTCTCCTCGGCGCGCTCGATGCGAAAGGCGTTGATCGCGCCGACGTCGACTGGGTGCTCGCGACGCACGTGCACCTCGACCATGCGGGCGGCGCCGGCGCGCTGATGAAAGCCCTTCCCAATGCGCGCTGTGCCGTGCACCCGCGCGGCGCGGCGCACCTCGCGAAGCCTGGCAAGCTCATTGCCGGCTCGATCGCGGTCTATGGCGAGGAGCGCTTCCGCTCGCTGTATGGCGAGATCGTCCCCATCGACCCTGCGCGTATCTATCAACCGGAGGACGGCGCAACGATCACGCTCGGCGGGCGGACGCTCGAGCTGATCCACACGCCGGGCCACGCGCTCCACCACTACTGCGTGGTCGACGACGCGCACGACCTCATCTTCGCCGGCGACACTTTCGGCATCTCCTACCGCGACTTCGACGTCGACGGCCGCGAGTTCATCTTCCCGACGA
The DNA here is from genome assembly GCA_035495635.1 of Steroidobacteraceae bacterium. Classification (GTDB taxonomy): domain Bacteria; phylum Pseudomonadota; class Gammaproteobacteria; order Steroidobacterales; family Steroidobacteraceae; genus SCUD01. The sequence goes on from DATJFN010000110.1 coordinate 580, forward strand.
CGACGCCGGTGCATTTCGACCCGGAAGCGCTATGCCGGTCCGTGGACCGCCTGATGTCGTACACGCCGTTGTCCATCTTCCTCACGCACTACGGAGAGGTCGTGGACCTCGAGCGCCTCGCGCGCGAGGTCAAGGAGCGCATCCTCGCGTACGCGGACCTCGGCCTGCGCTACCGTGACGCGCCGGACCGCGCGAACAAGCTTCGCCACGGGATGTTTGCGATGATGTCGTCCTGGCTCGACGCGCATGGCTTTCCGCAGGACGACGCGAAGCGGCACGCTCTCCTCGACGGCGACGTGGAGCTCAACTGCCAGGGCATCGAGGTCTGGCTGGACAGGAAGTGACATGAGCGAATTCAAGGCATTCCGGATCCATGAGCGCGAGGGCAAGATCGCCGCGGGCTTCGAGAAGATGCATACGGACGCGCTCACGGCGGGCGACGTCGTGATCCGAGTGCGGTACTCGAGCATCAACTTCAAGGACGCGCTCGCCGCGACCGGCGCCGGCAAGATCCTCCGCAAGTACCCGCTGAACGGCGGCATCGACCTCTCGGGCGAAGTCGCGAGCTCGACCGACGCGCGCTACAGGCAGGGGGAGCAGGTCCTCGTCACGGGCTGCGGACATTCCGAGACGCTCGACGGCGGCTACGCCGAGTACGCGCGCGCCGCGGGCGACTCCGTCATTCCGCTGCCGGATGGCCTCAGCCTCTTCGACGCGATGGCGCTCGGCACCGCGGGCTTTACGACGGGACTCGCCATCCACCGCATGGAGCAGAACGGGCAGAAGCCCGCGATGGGCCCGATCGTCGTCACCGGCGCCTCGGGCGGCGTCGGCTCGATCGCGGTCGACATCCTCACGGCGCGCGGCTTCGAGGTCGTCGCGGTGAGCGGCAAGCCCGAGGCCGACGCGCACCTGAAGGCTCTCGGCGCTTCGCGCATCCTGCGCCGTCAGGAGATCGATTTGGGCAAGCGCCCGCTCGAGTCGGCGCTGTGGGGCGGCGCGATCGACAACGTGGGCGGCGAGATCCTCACCTGGCTCACGCGCACGGTGGACAACTGGGGCAACATCGTCAGCATCGGCCTCGCCGCGAGCCACAAGCTCGAGACGACGGTGATGCCGTTCATCCTGCGCGGCGTGAGCCTGCTTGGCGTCAACTCGTCCTCGATGCCGCGCGACGTGCGCCTGCAGATCTGGAAGCGCCTCGCAACGGACCTGAAGCCGAGGCACCTCGACAAGCTCGTCACGCGGACCATTACCTTCGATGAGCTGCCGTCCGCTTTCGACGGCTACATCAAGAACCAGATCCAGGGACGCACGGTCGTGAAGATCGCCTGAGGTGGCGGCGGAAATCGAATCGCGGCTCGCGGCCGGGCTCTCGGAGCTGGGCCTCGCGCTCGCGCCCGCCCAGGTCGAGGCGCTCCTCACTCTCGTCACCGAGCTCGGGGACTGGAACACGCGCTTCAACCTGACGGCGATCAAGGACCCCGCTGAGGTGGTCGACAAGCACCTGCTCGACTCGCTCGCCATATTTCCGCACCTGAAAGGACTCACGGTCGCCGACGTCGGGTCCGGCGCGGGTTTCCCGGGGCTGCCGCTCGCAATCGTGGACCTCGACCGGCACCACAGCCTCATCGAATCGACAGGAAAGAAGGTCACATTCCTGCGCCATGCCTGCACGATGCTGCGCCTGCCGAATGTCGAGGTGATCCAGGGGCGTGCCGAGGCGCTGAAACCGAAGAAAGCTTTCGACACGGTCATCGCCCGGGCGCTCGGACCGCTGGCGGAGTTCGTCCGGGTGGCCGGCCACCTGGCCGGGCGGGACGGCCGGCTCCTCGCCATGAAAGGCAAGGTCCCGGAAGCGGAATTGAAGGGCGTTCCTACAGGCTGGAAGGTGCTCGCCGTGCGTCCGATCCGGGTCCCGGGCCTCGATGCCGAGCGTTGTCTCGTCGAACTTGCTAGGGTTTAGCCTGATGAAGCGCATCATCGCGATCGCGAACCAGAAAGGCGGCGTCGGAAAGACCACCACGGCCGTCAACCTCGCCGCCTCGGTCGCCGCCATGCAGCGGCGGGTCCTCCTGATCGACCTCGATCCCCAGGGCAACGCGACGATGGGCTGCGGCGTCGACAAGCGGACGCTTGAGCGCTCGACGACCGACGTCCTGCTCGGCGACTGCAACATCGTCGACGCGATCGTCACGATCGAGGGCGCTGGCTTCGACCTCCTGCCCGCGAACCAGGACCTCACCGCGGCGGAAGTCCGGCTGCTGACGCTGCTCGCAGGCCGCGAGCACCGCCTGGAAAAGGCGCTTTTGCCCGTGCGGGACCGCTATGACGTGATGGTTATAGACTGCCCGCCCGCGCTCAACATCCTGACCGTGAACGCATTGACGGCGGCGGATTCCGTGCTGGTGCCGATGCAGTGCGAGTACTACGCGCTCGAGGGGCTCTCGGGCCTCATGAGCACGATCGAGCAGATCCGCGACTCGGTGAATTCCAAGCTCGAGATGGAAGGAATCCTGCGGACGATGTTCGACCCGCGGAACAACCTCTCGAACGACGTCGCGGCGCAGCTCATCGAGCATTTCGGCGACCGCGTGTTCCGCACGATCATCCCGCGCAACGTCCGCCTGGCCGAGGCACCGTCGTTCGGCGTGCCGGCGATGCTGCACGACCGCGACTCGCGCGGCGCGCTCGCCTACCTTGCACTCGCGGGCGAGCTTCTCCGCCGGCTCGATCCCGAAGCATTCCCGGACGAGCCGACCCCGGAACCGGAGCCCGAGGAAGCGGTATCGGAGCCCGAGATCACCGCCGGCCCGGAACCCGACGCATCTGCCGCCGCGCCTGAGCTCGCCGCCGAAGCCGCGGCCGACGAGCCGCATTTCCCGCCGCCCGCGATCCCGTACCTTACGAATCATTAAAAGGGGCACGTCCCCTTTAAGAGCGTCCCGGTTGTGGGATGGTGTCCGTCCGGGCTGTCCCATGTCCGGGATGTCCGCGTCCGGTGGACACTGGCGGCGGTGGGCGCCCCCCTCTAACAAATAACTATAAACTTCACTAAATCATGTAGTTACGGACATTCAATCCAAGTTGGCACGCTCTTTGCTCTATCTAGATCAGGAAGCGGCGCAAGCCGCATCGACAGAGAGAGTAAGGAGAGAGCCATGAAGACGTTGTTCCATCGCAATACCGCCATCGCGACGTTCGCAGCGGTAGTGATCGTCGGACTCGCGGGCTTCACGCTGGATCGCGGACACGACGGTGCCCTGCCGAAGGGCGTCATCGAGGTCGGCGAACCCACGACGCTCGCCGTCGGCGACACCCTGATCGCCTCGCTGCCTGCCGTCGAAGTCATCGGCTCGCGCGAGATGAAGCTCGCCGACGCGGCGAAGCATGCCGAACCGCAGGGTTGAGCCGGCCGCGGCCGTGGGCCGTGAGGGCTCGCCGTCCGAAGCACAGATGACGCGCGCGTTCATCGCGGTCGCGATCGGCCTGATGCTGGCGCTCTGGATGCTGCGCCCGCAGTGCGTGAACCCGGGAGTCAACGCGATGCTGCCCGAGTTCCGCAAGCTCACCGGCATACCGTCGCTGGTGATCTGATGGACCGGCCGCGCATCCAGGAGATGTTCAGGCACAAGAAGCTCGCCGTCATGGCCGGCGGGCTTCTTCTGTTGTCCGGCGTCGCCTTCGGCATTGCCCGGCTCGAGCCGGGCGCGCCCGCGGTCGCGCGCGAGGAGCTCTACCTCGACGAAGTGAAGGAAGGCACGCTCGAGCGGAAGGTACGCGGCCCCGGCGTCCTGCAGCCGCGCGAGGCGCGCTGGCTCTCGACGCGCGTGGATGCGCGCGTCGACCGCGTGCTGGTCCGCGCCGGCGAGACCGTCGAGCCCGACGCGGTCATCGTCCAGCTCTCCAATCCTGAAGTCGAGCGCGCGGCCGACGCCGCGGCGCTCGAAGTCGCCGCCGCGCGCGCCGAGTATGCGGCCGCGCGGCTCGAGCTCGAGAGCCAGCGCCTCGACCGGCGCTCCTCCCTCGCCGAAGCGCGCGCCTCCGCGGAGTCCGCGCGCCTGCAGGCCGTCGCGGAGGAACGCGCGTTCGAGCAGCACGCGGTGTCCGAGCTCCAGTACTCCCGCTCTAAGATCCTCTCGGCCCAGCTCGGCGAGCGTGCGAAGATCGAGCAGCAGCGCCTCGCTGCGCTCGATTCCGCCGTCAGTGCGCAGCTCGAGGCGCGGCAGGCACGCCTGCGCCAGCTCGAGCGCGCGGCCGAGGAAAGCCGCCTCGCAGCCGATTCCCTCGCCGTCAAGGCGGGGATCGCGGGCGTCGTGCAGAGCGTGCCGGTGCAGGAAGGGCAGCAGCTCGCGCCAGGATCGAACGTCGCCCGCGTCGCGAAGCCGGGCACGCTCTACGCGGAGCTCCGGATTCCGGAGCTCGACGCGCGTGATCTCGCCGCGGGGCTGCCGGCCGTCGTCGACATGCGCGACCGCCTCGTGCGCGGGCGCGTCGTCCGCGTCGATCCCGCGGTCACGGCCGGCGCCGTCAAGGTCGAGGTCGAGTTCGACGAGCCGCTGCCGACGCAGGCGCGCGCCGACCTCTCGGTCGACGGCACCATCGCGATCGAGACTCTCAGGAACGTGCGCTACGTCGGCCGCCCGGTTGGCGCGCAATCCGACTCCACCACCACCGTTTTCCGCGCGAAGCCCGGCGATTCCGTCGCCGAGCGCGTGCCGGTGAAGTTCGGAAAGGCGTCCGTGAACCAGATCGTCGTGCTCGATGGCCTCGAGCCCGGCGACATCGTGGCGCTCGCCGACACCACGCAATGGTCCGGCAAAGACCGGCTCGTGATCGACTGAAAAACCCGCTCGACCCCACCAGGCAACGGAGCATGACGATGCAGGATCCAGCCATGATCAGCCTCAAGGCCGTCACCAAGGTCTTCTACACGGACGACCTCGAGACGCACGCACTCGACGGCATTCACCTCGACGTTGCCAAGGGCGAGTTTCTCTCGATCTCCGGCCCTTCGGGCTGCGGCAAGTCGACGCTGCTCGCGCTGCTGGGCCTGCTGGACTCGGCGACCGAGGGCAAGTACACGCTGGACGGCCAGGACGTCACCGCGCTCGGCCGTGCCGCGCGCGCTAAGGTCCGGAACGAGCGCATCGGCTTCATCTTCCAGGCCTTCAACCTGATCGGCGACCTGACGGTGCTGCAGAACGTCGAGCTGCCGCTCACCTACCGCGAGAGCATGAGCGGCGAGGAGCGCCGCAAGGCCGCGCTGCACGCGCTCGAGCGCGTCGGCATGTCGCACCGCGTGAACCACCACCCGGCTCAGCTCTCCGGCGGACAGCAGCAGCGCGTCGCCGTTGCCCGCGCGCTCGCGGGCAAGCCCGCGATCCTCCTCGCCGACGAGCCGACCGGCAACCTCGACTCGCGGAACGGCGAGGCGGTCATGAACCTGCTGCGCGAGCTGCACCGCGAAGGCGCGACCATCTGCATGGTCACGCACGACCCGCGCTATGCCGACTACGCGGACCGCAAGGTCCAGCTCTTCGATGGCCGCGTCGTCGACGAGAGCACGCTGATCGACCTCTCGCAGCGCCGCGCCGCGAAGGCCTGAGGAGCGACCGATGCGCGCATTCATCGAGGAACTGAAGGCCGCAATCGCAGGGCTCGGCCGCGCGCCGGGCTTTGCCGCGCTCGCCGCAGGAGTGCTGGGACTCGGCCTCGGCGCGGTGATCTTCATGTACGGCGTCGCCGACACGCTGATGCTGAAACCGACGCCCTACCCGAACGCGGACCGCCTCTATACGATCTCGACGATCGGCGGCCAGGCGCCCGACGACTTCGACCAGTCGATGCTGCCGCTGGACTACCTGAAGGTCCGCGAGGCGTCGACGCAGTTCGCCGCGATGGGCAGCATCTACGTCGGCACGACCTACCTGACCGGCGACGGCCAGGCGGAGCGCTACGACGGCGCCTTCGCAGACGGGCACATTTTCGAAGTGACCGGCGTCGCGCCCGAGCTCGGGCGCACCATCCTCCCGCGCGACACGATCGAAGGCGCGGCGCCGGTGGTTGTGCTCTCGCACAACCTCTGGAAAGAGCGCTTCGACTCCGACCCGACGGTCATCGGGCGCATCGTGCGCGTGAACGGCAAGTCGTCCGAGGTCATCGGCGTGATGCCGGAGGGCTACACCTTCCCGAGCCGCGCCGCGCTCTGGATCGCGAACCAGCAGGACGCGACGCGCGTCCCGCGCCTCGATGGCGTCGACGTGCAGGTCTTCGGCCTCCTGAAGGAAGGCGGCAGCGCGGACGTCGCGCAGCAAGAGCTCGGGCCGGTCGCGGCGGCGATCAAGTCCGAAGTCGGCAAGACGGTCTTCAACGGCCACTTCGAGGTGACGCCGGCCGCCGCCGCCTTCATCGGCGGTGACGGCGCGACGCTCATCTGGACGCTCGTCATCGCGGTCGGCTTCGTGCTGCTGATCGCCTGCGCGAACGTCTCCAACCTCCTGCTGGCGCGCTCGGCTTATCGCGTGCGCGAGACGACGGTGCGCTCGGCCCTCGGCGCCACCCGCGGCCGCCTCGTGCTGCACATGCTGGCAGAGGGTTTCGTCATCAGCACAGTCGCGACCGTCATCGGCCTCCTGCTCGCGTCCGTCGCGCTCGACGGCATCCAGCTCGCGGTCTCGAAGCTGCTCGAGGACAGCCCCTCCTGGTGGACCTTCGAGATCGACTACCGGGTCGCGACCGTCGCCGTCGGCGCGGCGCTCCTCTCCACGATCCTCGCGGGGCTGCCCGCGGCGATCCGCGCCTCGCGTCCCTCGCTCGACTCGCTGCTGCGCGACGGCGGGCGCATGGGCACCGGGCTCGCCATCGGCCGCATCGCCTGGGGCCTCGTCGTGGTCGAAGTCGCGCTGGCCTGCCTCCTGCTCGGCGTCGCCGCGCTCATGACGAAGAGCGTCCTGTACGCGACGTCGTCCGACCTCGGCGTCAGGACCGACGACATCATGACGGCCCGCGTCGGCCTCACGAACGGCACTTACATGGAGAAGGCGGACCAGGTCCGCTTCTGGGACAACCTCCTCGCGCGGATCGAGTCGGAGCCGGGCATCCAGGCCGCGGCCGTCACGGACTCGCTGCCCGGCCACGGCGCCGGCGACGGCCCGATGTCGGTCGAGGGCCGCAGCTACGGCGACGACTCGAAGAAGCCTTTCGTCAACGCCGTGTCGGTGAGCCCGTCGTTCTTCGAGACCTTCCGCGTCAAGCCGGCGCAGGGGCGCCTGTTCGATAGCCGCGACAGCCTCGATTCCATGCCCGTCGGCGTCATCAACGAGTTCATGGCGAACAGCATGTTCCCGGGCGAGTCGCCGATCGGCAAGCGCGTGAAGTTCGACATCTCGAAGGACGAGGAGTGGCTCACGATCATCGGCGTCGTGCCGAACGTGATGATGGACGAGGACGGCGAGATGGACGAGGGCATCTACACCTCGGTCCTGCAGCACCCGCAGCGCTTCATGAGCATTGCCGTGCGCGGCGAGGGCGACCCGCGCAACCTCATCGGCGGCGTGCGCACGGCGCTCCAGCAGTCCGACCCCGACCTCGCGCTCTACTGGATGCGCACCTTCGAGGAATCGCGCCTCGTCAAGACCGCGGGCTTCCGTATCATCGGCTCGATGTTCGCCGTGTTCGCGGTCGTCGCGCTCGTGCTCGCGGCCGCCGGACTCTTCGGCGTGCTCGCCTTCCACGTCGGCCAGCGCACGCGCGAGATCGGCGTTCGCCGCGCGCTCGGCGCGGACGACGGGCGGATCCTGCGCATGGTCCTGCGCGCGAGCGGCGTGCAGATCCTGATCGGCGTCGCGATCGGAATGACGTTGCTGCCGCTCATGGGCCGCGGCCTCGGCGACGTCCTCGGCCAGGTGAGCCCGTACGACCCGGCGATCTACACGATGGTGATGGCCCTCATGATCGCGGTCGCGATCGCCGCGACGCTGACGCCGACGCGGCGCGCGCTGAAAGTCGACCCGGCGGCGGCATTGCGCTACGAGTGAGGCCCGGGCACGATCCGCCTGATGCAGCCGCGCATACTCGTTGCGGATGATCAGGCGGACATCCTCTCGGCGCTGAAGCTCCTGCTGAAGCGGGAGGGCTTCGAGGTCGCGACGGCCTCGTCCCCCGCCGGCGTCCTCGACATCACGGCTCGGGAGCACGTGGACGTCGCGCTCGTCGACCTCAACTACTCGCGCGACACGACCTCCGGCGAGGAAGGCGTCGCCCTCGTCGAGCAGCTGCACCGCGAGCACCCGGAGATCCCCGTCGTCGTCATGACCGCCTGGGCGACCGTCGAAGTCGCCGTCAAGGCGATGCGGAACGGCGCCAACGACTTCCTCGAGAAGCCCTGGAACAACCAGCGGCTCCTGTCGGTGCTCCGTAACCAGGTCCAGCTCGCTGAGGCGCGCAAGCAGGGGAGGCGCCTCGCGGACGAGAACGCAATCCTCCGCGGCGCCGACGGCACCGACCTCGTCGCGAGCTCACGGCCCATGCAGGAAGTCGTGAAGCTCGCGCGCCAGGTGGCGCGCTCCGACGCGAGCGTGCTCATCACGGGCGAGCCCGGCACCGGAAAGAGCCTCCTCGCGAAGCTCATCCACGGCTGGTCCGCGCGCGCGGACAAGTCCTTCATCTCCGTGAACGCGGGCGGGCTTCCGGAGACCATCTTCGAGAGCGAGATGTTCGGTCACGTGAAGGGCGCGTTCACGGACGCCAAGGCCGACCGCACGGGCCGCTTCGAGCTCGCCGACGGCGGCACGCTAGTCCTCGACGAGATCGGCAACGTCCCGCCCGCGCAGCAGGCGCGGCTCCTTCCTGCGCTCGAGACCGGCGAGTTCGAGCGCGTCGGGTCCTCGCGCACGCAGCGCGCGGACGTGCGCGTCGTCTCGGCGACGAATGCGGACCTGCCGTCGATGATCCGGGACGGGCGCTTCCGCGAGGACCTGCTTTTCCGCATCAACACGGTCGAGATCCGTATCCCGCCGCTCCGCGAGCGGCGCGAGGAGATCCTCGAGCTTGCGAATGCCCAGCTCGAAAGGAAAGCGCAGCAGTACGGGCGGACGGTAAAGGGCTTCGACCCCACCGCGCTGCTCGCGCTGCAGCAATACGCCTGGCCGGGCAACGTGCGCGAACTCAACAGCGTCGTGGAGCGCAGCCTCCTGCTCACGGCGGGCGAGGAGGTCGGCGTCGCGGACCTTCGCCTCTCCGCGGTTCGCGCCGGGCCGCCATCACTCGAGGAGATGAGCCTGGAAGACGCCGAGCGGGCGCTGATCCGCTCCGCGATCAGGCGGAACGGCGGGAGTGTCCAGGCCGCGGCCGAGGCGCTGGGACTTTCCCGGAGCGCGATGTACCGCCGGCTCGAGAAGCTCGGGCTCAAGCCGGACGATCTGTAGTCGTCTGCAAACTCCGCTCGCAAAGTCGGGATGGATTACCGGCGCCCGCTGGTGCAGGTTGGCGCGCTACCCGGCGCCGAATACTCGCAATGAAAGCCGTCCGCATGCCATCCAGGTCGTGGCTGGCGCTCGCCTTTGCGAGCCTGCTCGCCGCCTGCGGCGGCCCGCCAGGCAAGGCGGAGATCGTCCTGTGCAAGGGCTCGACCGTCACCGTGCACGGCGACTCG
>DATJFN010000111.1:0-32788 GCA_035495635.1 Steroidobacteraceae bacterium
TCCAGCGCGACGGACGCCTCCAGGCCGTGGATTCCGGGCGCCTCATCTACGCGCTTTCGCCATGAAGCTGGCCACCGTCCCGAACATCATCTGCCTGCTGCGGATCGCGCTCACCGTGCCGATCGTGGTGCTGCTCGCGGAAGGCCGCTACGGGCAGACCCTCGCCTTGTTCGCGATCGCCGCCGCGTCGGACGTGCTCGACGGCTATCTTGCGAAAAACTTCGGCTGGACCTCCGAGGTCGGGAAAATCCTCGACCCGCTCGCGGACAAGCTGCTGCTTGTCAGCGTGTTCATCACGCTGGCGGCGATCGGCCTTGTGCCCGTCTGGCTCGCCTTCGTCGCGGTGCTTCGCGACATCGTGATCGGCGTCGGCGCCGGCGTTTACAGGTGGCTGTTCGGCCCCGTCGAAGGACGGCCGACCATTCCCTCGAAGCTCAACACGCTGGTGCAGCTCGTGTACGTGATCGCGGTCGTGTGGCAGGCGGCCTTCAAGGACATGCCCGACTGGGTCATCCAGGGCCTCGGCGCACTGGTGCTCGTGACGACGGCGGTGAGCGGCGTCGATTACGTGCTGACCTACATCCGCAAGGCGGTCGCGGTTAGCCGCGCGCGTCGCGGACCGGCATAGGTCGTGAGTGGGCAGGCCATGCGCCAGCTGCCGCTCGGTGTCCAGCTCGGCGTCTCGCTCCGCTTCGACACGTTTGCGCTGGGCGCGAATGCCGAGATTGTCGAGGCGCTGCAACGGCTGGCGGAAGGCACGGCGCGCGCGCCGGTCTGGATCTATGGACCCGCGGGCTCCGGCAGGAGCCACCTGCTCCAGGCCGCCTGCGCCGCAGCGGGCGTCAGCGGCCGTTCGGCCGCGTATCTGCCGCTCTCGCAAATGCCCGGGCAGGGCCCCGGGCTGCTCGAAGGATTCGATCGCCTGGACCTCGTCGCGCTCGACGACCTGGACGCCGTGGCGGGCGTCGCCGGCTGGGAGGCCGCGCTCTTCACGCTTTTCAATGGGCTGGCCGAACATGCCGGACGGCTCGCGATCGCCGCCGCGGGCGCGCCTGCCGCGACCGCGATCCGCCTGCCGGACCTCGCCTCGAGGCTCGCGGCGTCCGAGGTTCATCGACTCGAGCCGCTCGCGGAGTCGGAGCAACCGGCGGCGCTCCGGCGCCGGGCCGAGCGGCGTGGCCTCGAGCTGCCCGATGAGACGCTCGGATTCCTGACGCGGCGCGCGCCGCGGGACTTCGCGACGCTCTGCCGCATGCTCGATGCGCTCGACGCGGAGTCGCTCGCCGCGCAACGGCGCCTGACGGTGCCCTTCGTGCGCGACTGGCTCGCGCGGTCCGAGGCCTGATCAGCCGGGCGGCGCCGCCCGGATCGTCGCGACGATTGCGGCGAACGCAACCAGGATCATTGCCAGCGATAAGGCGGCAAGCCCACGTGCCGGCGGATTCGCCACGGCCTCGGTGAGGGCGATCGCGAGCGCCGGCGCAAGCGCCATGGGCGCCACACGCAGTGCGCGCCGCGATCCGCGTGCGAGGCCCGGGAGCGGCAGCAGGAGCGGCAGGAATGCGATCGCCGCCGAGATGCGCCCGATTCCCTGGCCTGCGAAGGGCCATGCAGCAACCGAGGCGGCGAGCAGGACCCAGGATGCGAGCGCGACCTGGTGCGCGCGGCTTGCGCGGTCGCTCATCCGCCGGCGGCGAGCTTTCGCGCGATGCCGGCCACGCGCGCGCCGAGTGCCTGGGCGAGCGCGCGCTCGGCGTCGGTGAGCGGGCGGCGCTCGCCCTGCGGGATCACGCGGCTCGCGCCGTAGGGCGTGCCGCCACCCGTCGTCACGGACAGCGCAGGCTCGGTGAACGGCAGGCCGACGATTAGCATGCCGTGGTGCAGGAGCGGCAGCAGCATTCCGAGCGGCGTCGTTTCCTGGCCGCCGTGCGGCGTCGAACCCGAGGTGAAGGCGCCGACCGGCTTGCCGGCAAGCACGCCGGTCAGCCAGAGGCTCGAGGTGCCGTCGAAGAACGCCATCAGCGGCGCCGCCATGTTGCCGAATCGCACGGGACTCCCGAGCACCATGCCCGCGCACTCGCGGAGGTCATCGTGCGTCGCGTACGCCGCGCCTTCCTGCGCTGCTTGCGGAGCGGGTGATTGCGCGAGCGATGGAACCGTGCGCAGCCGCGCGCGGCAGCCCGTGACGCCGTCGATGCCGCGCGCGACCTGGCGCGCGAGCTCGGCGGTCGCGCCGTGTCGGCTGTAGTAGAGGACGAGGATGTCCGGCATAGCGTCTTGCCTTCGGTGCGGGGTGCCCACAGACTGCCCGCAGCATGAATTCTAGGGCAACACACGAGGCCGCGCGCCGGGTCCGCGTGCGCGGCCGCGTCCAGGGCGTCTGGTTTCGCGCAAGCACGGCGGAGCGCGCCGCTGCGCTCGGCCTCACCGGCCGCGCAGAAAACTGTAGCGACGGCACGGTGCTGGTGCATGCGGCGGGGAGCGCCGCCGCGCTCGCCGATCTCGTCGCGTGGCTGCATCGCGGTCCGCCGATGGCGCGCGTGGATGCGGTGGAGGTGGAGGAGATTGAGCCCGCCTCGCGCGACTGGCCCTCGACCTTCCTCAATCGTTAGTGGCGCGAGTGTGTAATAAAGGGGACGCGCCCCTTTACCGCTGAAGCCTGTGGATTGCGGCCTGACTCGGCGGTAAAGGGGCGCGTCCCCTTTATTACCGCCGCCAGCGTGAGGACAGCACGCTCAACACCAGGTCCGGGTATTCGCGGCGGCCGGTGCTCCCGTTGTAGCGGCCGAGCGCGCGCCGGTAGTCCCCGCGCTCGCGCTCGAGATAGTAGGCGAGGATGCTCGTCCCCATCCGGATGTTGAGCTCGACGTCGATGAGGTCCTTCTTCGTGAGGCCGAGCTCGGTGGGCCAGAACGGCATTACCTGCATAAGGCCGACGGCGCCAGCATACGACACCGCGAACGGGTCGAAGGCGCTCTCGACGTCGATCACTGCGAGCACGAGCTGCGGCCGGTCGCGCAGCATGTCGTGCTTGTTCGACTCGCACTGCACCGCGCGCAGGATCCGCTCCGCCGCCAGGCCGACGTCGTCGCCGAGCCGGAGGTCCGCCGGCTGCGCGCGCAGTCGCGTCTCGACGCGCGGCTTCATGAGCGCGTACCACACGACGTCGTCGTACTTCGCCGCGAAGCAGGGCGGGGATCTGATGGCCGCGGCGATGACGTCCCTGAGGCCGGGGTCCTGCTGCCGGTCGGCGCGCGCGGCCGGCGCGATGAGGAGCGCCGCAAGCAAGGCAGCGAGCAGCGTGACGCGCGTTCCCCCCATCCGGAGCCTCCTCAGGCGGCCGCGAGGCGCGCGCGCACGAAGCCGATCGCCTGTGCCGCGGGGAATTCCTCGCTGGTCTCGGACGTGCGGCCGCGATACTCGAGCTTGCCCGCGCCGAGGCCGCGATCGGACACGACGACGCGGTGCGGGATTCCGAAGAGCTCGGCGTCCGCGAACTTGACGCCCGGCCGCGAGTCGCGGTCATCGAGCAGGACCTCGACGCCGGCGTTGGACAGCTCGCGGTAGAGGCCCTCGGCGGCGTCTCGCACCGGCGCGGACTTCTCCCAGTTGAGCCCCACGACGACGACCTGGAACGGTGCGAGCGGCGCCGGCCAGATGATCCCGCGCTCGTCGTGGTTCTGCTCGATCGCCGCGGCGACGATGCGGGTGACGCCGATGCCGTAGCAGCCCATGTACATCGCGATGTCCCGTCCCTGCTCGTCCTGCACGGTAGCGCGCATCGACTCGCTGTACTTCTGCCCGAGCTGGAATATGTGACCGACCTCGATGCCGCGCGCGATCGAGAGGCGCCCTGTGCCGCCCGGGCTCGGGTCGCCGTCGACGACGTTACGCAGGTCCGCGACGGCGGGCAGCGGCAGGTCACGCCCCCAGTTGACACCCGTCAGGTGCGCGTCCGCCTTGTTTGCGCCACAGACGAAGTCCGACACGGCGGCCGCCGCATGGTCGGCGATCAGCGTGAGCTTGAGGCCCACGGGCCCGAGGAAGCCGGGCTCGCTGCCGAATGCCGCGGCGATGCGCGCAGCGTCTGCCATCCGCAGCGGCTTCGCGACGGCCGGCTGCTTGCTTGCCTTCAGCGCGTTCAGCTCGTGGTCGCCGCGCAGCAGTAGGGCGACGAGACCGCCGTCCGCGCCCTCGACGACGAGCGTCTTGAGCAGGCGCGACGCGGGCAGCGAGAGGAGCTTGGCGACGTCCGCGATCGTGCGCGCGCCGGGGGTCGCGACTTCGCCCATCGGCGCCGAGGGCGCCGCGCGCGGCTCGCGCGGCGGCAGCGCCTCGGCGAGCTCGAGGTTGGCCGCGTAGCCGTCGCCGTCCGAGAACACGATCGCATCCTCGCCGGAGTCGGCGAGTACGTGGAACTCCTGCGAGGCGCTGCCGCCGATCGCGCCGGAGTCCGCGTGCACCGCCCGGAAGCGCAGGCCCAGCCGGGTGAAGATCGCGCTGTAGGCGTCGTACATCCGGCGATAGCCCTCGGCGAGCGAGGCTTCGTCGGCGTGAAAGCTGTAAGCGTCCTTCATCACGAACTCGCGCGCGCGCATGACGCCGAAACGCGGACGGATCTCATCGCGGAACTTGGTCTGGATCTGGTAGAGGTTGACCGGCAGCTGGCGGTAGCTCTTGAGCTCGCGCCGTGCGATGTCGGTGACGACCTCCTCGTGCGTCGGGCCGAGAACCATGTCGCGATCGTGACGGTCCTTGAACCGCAGCAATTCGGGCCCGAACTTGTCCCAGCGGCCCGACTCCATCCAGAGCTCGGCCGGCTGCGCGACGGGCATCACGATCTCGAGCGCCCCGGCGCGGTCCATTTCCTCGCGGATCACGCGCTCGACCTTGCGCAGGACGCGAAGGCCCATGGGCAGCCAGTTGTACAGGCCGCCGGCGAGGCGCCGGATGAGGCCCGCCCGCAGCATGAGCCGGTGGCTCACGATTTCGGCGTCGGCGGGGACTTCCTTGAGGCTCTGGATCGGATATTCGGACAGGCGCATCGGGAACCCTTGATCGCGGCCGGGGGCGGCGCGTGTCGCCGGTCCCAAAGCACGGTATCTTAGGCACTGCCCCCGGGGCTTGCCACGCCAGCCGCATGAAAGTCGATTTCAACGAAATGCGCATGCGCCGCGGGATATTCCTGCTGCCGAACCTCTTGACGACCTGCTGTCTGTTCGGCGGGTTCTACGCGATCGTCGCCTCCATCGACGGCAACTTCGAGCGGGCCACCATTGCGATCTTCGCCGCGATGATCTTCGACGGCCTCGACGGGCGCGTGGCGCGCCTCATGGGAACCGAGACCGCCTTCGGCAAGGAGTTCGACAGCCTCGCCGATGCGGTCGCCTTCGGCCTCGCCCCGGCCGTCGTCACCTACCAGTGGGGCGTCGAGCGCATCGCCGAGTACGGCTCGGCCTGGGGGCGCTTCGGCTGGATCGCCTGCTTCTTCTATGCGGCGGCGACCGCGATGCGGCTCGCGCGCTTCAACGCGCGCTCCGCGACGCAGGACAAGCGCTATTTCGAGGGACTGCCGAGCCCGTCGGGCGCGGCGATCGTCGCCGCCTTCGTCGCGCTCGCCCACGACTACGACATCACCGGGCAGCCGGGCCTCGTCCTCGCGTTCATCATCACGCTGCTCTCCGCGACGCTGATGGTGAGCAAGTTCCCGTATCGCAGCTTCAAGGACCGCGCCGCAGGCGAGCGCGTGCGCTATTCGAAGTTCCTGCTCGTGCCGCTCGCCATCGCGCTGATCGCGATCAACCCGCCAGTGGTGCTGTTCACGATGTTCGCCGTGTATGCCCTCTCCGGGCCGGTTGGCTGGAGCTGGCTGAAGCTCCGGCGCCGCCCGCGCGACGGCACGTCCGCGTCCGGGGGCGGCTGAGGCCATGCAGGCGCGCCAGCTCGCGATACTCGAGGCCATGGGCGTCGATGCCTACCAGCGCCGGACGGGTGCGCCGTCGTCGCTGCCGGCCGGGATCCCAGCCGATCGGGTTCCCGCGGACTGGGATTCGCTCGCGGCTATCGTGCGCGACTGCCGGCTCTGCGGCCTGTGCGAGACGCGGACGCAGACCGTGTTCGGCGTCGGGAACCGGTCGGCGCGCCTCATGGTGATTGGGGAAGCACCGGGCGCCGAAGAGGACCGGCAGGGCGAGCCCTTCGTCGGCCGGGCGGGCCAGCTGCTCAATGCGATGCTGCGCGCAGCGGGATTCGCGCGGGAAGAGGTCTTCATCGCCAATGTCCTGAAGTGCCGTCCGCCGCACAACCGCGACCCGAGCGACGAAGAGGCGGAAAGCTGCCTGCCTTACCTGCGCCGCCAGATTGAGCTCGTGAACCCCAACGCGATCCTTTGCGTCGGGCGCATCGCGGCGCAACGGCTCCTCGGCACGGACTCGCCGATCGGCCGGCTGCGCGGCCGCGTGCACAACCTAGACGGGCGGCCGGTGATCGTGACGTATCACCCGGCCTACCTCCTGCGCTCGCCCGGCGAGAAGCGCAAGTCCTGGGATGACCTAAAGCTCGCGCTCGGAGTTCTGGCGTATGGCCACGGCGCGTGAGGACCTCGCGGCGTCGACCTGGCGCCTGCGCCCGATGGCGCAGGCGGACCTCGCGCGCGTCGCCGCGCTCGAGCGCCAGTCCTACGTCTTTCCCTGGAACGACCAGATCTTCGCCGATTGCCTGCGCGTCGGATACCACTGCGTCGTGGTCGACACGGCCGCGGGCGTCGCGGGTTACGGCGTGCTGTCGATGGGAGCGGGCGAGGCCCACGTCCTGAACCTCTGTATCGCGGACGAATGGCGCCGCCGCGGCGTCGGGCGCTCGCTCCTGCTCGCGCTCCTCGGGCACGCGCGCGATCGCGGCGTGCGCGACGCGTTCCTCGAGGTGCGCCGGACGAACCGCGCGGCGATTGCGCTCTATCACGACCTCGGCTTCGAGTGCGTCGGCACGCGGCGCGGCTACTACCAGGCCCAGGACGGCCGCGAGGACGCGCTCGTTTACCGCCTAGAGCTCGGCGCGCTCGCGACATGACGGCGGCCGAGGAAATAGCGCGCCGACGCAGCTTCGCGATCATCTCGCACCCGGACGCCGGCAAGACCACGCTGACCGAGAAGCTCCTCCTGTTCGGCGGCGCGATCCAGATGGCGGGAACGGTGAAGGGCCGCAAGGCCGCGCGCCACGCGACTTCCGACTGGATGCGGCTCGAGCAGCAGCGCGGCATTTCGGTCACCTCGTCGGTGATGCAGTTCCCCTACCGCGGGCGCATCGTCAACCTGCTCGACACGCCGGGCCACGAGGACTTCTCGGAGGACACCTACCGCACGCTGACCGCGGTCGACTCGGCCCTGATGGTGATCGACTGCGCGAAGGGCGTCGAGGAGCGCACGATCAAGCTGATGGAGGTCTGCCGCCTGCGCGACACGCCGATCATGACCTTCATCAACAAGCTCGACCGCGACGGGCGCCCGCCGGTCGAGTTGCTCGACGAGATCGAGCGCGTGCTCGGCATCGCCTGCGCGCCGGTCACCTGGCCGATCGGCATGGGGCGCGAGCTCTCCGGCATCTACCACCTCGGCGAAGACCGCATCTACGCTTACGCCGGCGACCGCAGCGGCCGCGTCGGAACCAACCGCGCGATCGACGGGCTCGCGGGCGCGGCCGCCGGCGAGTTCCTCGGCGAGCACGCGGCGTCGTTCCGCGAGGAAGTCGAGCTGATCCGCGGCGCGATGCCGGCCTTCGAGCCGGCCGCGTACCTCGCCGGCCGCCAGACGCCGGTGCACTTCGGCTCGGCGATCTCGAACTTCGGCGTCGAGGAGCTGCTCGGCTCTTTCGTCAATCACGCGCCCGCGCCGCGCGCACGGCGCACGACTGTGCGCGAAGTCGAACCCCAGGAAGAGTCGCTCTCGGGCTTCGTGTTCAAGATCCAGGCGAACATGGACCCGGGTCACCGGGACCGCATCGCGTTCCTCAGGATCTGCTCCGGCGCCTACCGGCGCGGCATGCGTCTCCATCACGTCCGGCTCGGCAAGGAGGTGCGCGTCGCGGATGCGCTCACCTTCATGGCTGCGGACCGCCAGCAGGCGGACGAGGCCTGGGCCGGCGACATCATCGGCCTCCACAACCACGGCACGATCAACATCGGCGACACCTTCACCGAGGGAGAGCCGCTCATGTTCACCGGCATCCCGAACTTCGCGCCGGAGCTTTTCCGGCGCGCCGTGCTGAAGGATCCGCTCCGCATGAAGGCGCTGCAGAAGGGGCTCGACCAGCTCTGCGAGGAGGGCGCGACGCAGCTGTTCCGGCCGCTCAGGAACAACGACCTGATCCTGGGCGCGGTCGGGCCGCTTCAGTTCGACGTCGTCGCGTTCCGGCTCGCCGACGAATACGGAGTGACCTGCGCCTTCGAGCCCGTCAACGTCGTGACCGCGCGGTGGATCCGCGGCGCGGACGAGGAGAAGCTCGAGCAGTTCCGCGAGCGTGCGCACGAGCATCTCGCGCTCGACCACGCGGGCGAGCTCGTCTACCTCGCGCCGACCCGCATCAACCTCGGGCTCACCGTCGAGCGGTGGCCCGACCTTCTGTTCCGCGAAACGCGCGAACACCTCGCGGTGGCGGCGTGAAGCACGTCCTCCTGCGCCGGCCCGTGATCGGCTGGGCCCTCTACGACTGGGCGAATTCCGCGTTCGCGACGACGGTGATGGCCGGGTTCTTCCCGGTGTTCTTCAAGCAGTACTGGAGCGCCGGCGGCGAGGCGGCCGTGAGCACTTTCCGGCTGGGCCTCCTGAACGGCGCCGGGAGCCTCGTGGTCGCGCTGTCCGCGCCGCTACTCGGAGCGATGGCGGACCGGGGCGGCGCGCGCCTCAAGCTCCTCGCTTTCTTCACGCTGATCGGCGCGGCGGCGACCGCGGGGCTGTACGCGGTCGAGCAGGGCGACTGGGTCGGTGCGGCCGTCGTCTACTCGCTCGCCGGCGTCGGCTTCTGGGGCGGCATCATCTTCAATGACGCGCTGCTCGTCGACGTCGCGGAGCCGGCCGAGTACGACGTCGTCTCCGCCTTCGGTTATTCGCTCGGCTATGTCGGCGGCGGGCTGCTGCTGCTCGCCAACGTCGCCATGGTCACGAGTCCGGCGAGATTCGGGCTCGCGAGCGCCTCGGACGCGGTGCGCATCGCATTCCCGATGGTGGCCGTCTGGTGGGTCGTCTTCATGCTGCCGTGCCTCGCCTGGGTGCGGGAGCAGCGGCCGGTCAGGCCGCTCGCGCCCGGCGCTGCCGCGCGCGCGGGATGGCGCGAGCTCGGCGCCACGATCCACGAGGTCCGCAAATACCGGCCGCTCGTGTGGTTCCTGCTCGCGTACTGGCTCTACATCGACGGCGTCAACACCGTCATCAAGATGGCGATCGATTTCGGCCTGTCGCTCGGCTTCCCGCAGCAGAGCCTGATCGCGGCCCTCCTCATCACGCAGTTCGTGGGATTTCCCGCGGCGCTCGCCTTCGGCTGGCTCGGAAACCGGATCGGTGCCCGGAACGGCATCTTCATCGCGATCGCGGTGTACGCGGCCGCGACCATCGCAGCCTACTGGATGAGCGAGGTCGCGCATTTCTACGCCCTCGCGGTCGTCATCGGTCTCGTCCAGGGCGGCATCCAGTCCCTGTCGCGGTCCTACTACGCGACGCTCGTGCCGGAGGGCAAGCAGGGCGAGTTCTTCGGCTTCTACAACATGATGGGAAAGTTCGCGGCCGTGCTCGGCCCGACGATGGTCGGCATCACGGCGCTCCTCACGCACAACGCGCGCGCCGGAATGCTGTCGCTCATCGTGCTGTTCCTCGGCGGCGCGACCCTGCTCGCCCGCGTGAAGCCGGCGCCGGCGGCGAAGTAAGTTCCGGTGGACGCCGGGCAGCCGCTGCAGAACGTCGCGAGACCCCGGCTCACCCTGCTGGACGCAGCGCAGCGCGAAGCCGTCCACGAGTCCTCGCTGACGATCCTCGCGAAGTCCGGGCTGCGCATGGATTCCGGGCGGGCACGCGAAGTCTGTGCACGGGGAGGCGCGCGGGTCGAGGGCGACCGCGTGTTTTTCGACCGCGGGATCGTGGACGCCGCCATCGAGTCGGCACCCGCCGAGATCGGAATCTTCGATCGCAGCGGTAATCCGGCGTTCCGGCTCGGCGACGGCGAGACGCGATTCGGCGCGGGCGTGACGAACCTCTGGTTCCAGGACCCGATCACCGACGAGCTGACCCCGTTCAGCCGCGCCGACATGGGACGGTGCGTACGGCTCTGCCAGGCGCTGCCGAACTATGACGTCATCTCGACGCTCGGCGTGATCCGCGACCTGCCGCCCTCGGTCGCCGACCTGTATGCCGTCCTCGAGATGGTCGCGAACGCGACGAAGCCGCTCGTGATCCTGATTTCGGACGAGAGCCTGTTTCCCAAGACGCTCGAGCTGCTCGAGGCCGTGCGCGGCGACCTGGGGGAGAAGCCCTTCGTCATTCCGTACCTCAATCCCGTCACGCCGCTCGTGGTCAACGAGGGCACGTCGGACAAGCTCCTCGACTCGGCCGAGCACTCGATTCCCGTGATCTACTCGAATTACGGGATGTCGGGCATGACGACTCCGCTCCCGTGCGCCGGTGCGCTCGCGCTCCTGAACGCGGAGCTGCTCGGCGGGCTCGTCCTCTCGCAGCTCGCAAAGCCGGGGACTCCCGTGATCCTCGGGAGCCTGCCGATGTACTTCGACATGAAGACGATGATCGACTTCTACGATCCCCAGACGCACCTGATCAACCTCGGCTGCGCCGAGATGATGGCCGGGTACCGCATACCGCACGCGGGCACGTCGGGAAGCGGCGACGGCTGGGGACCCGACCTGCTGGCCGCTGGAGCGTCATGGGTCAACCAGGTCACGAGCGTGATGGGCCAGGTCGGGCTCGCGCCGTTCGTGGGAAGCGTGCTGAACTCCAAGGCGTACTCTCCGGCCATGACCGTCTACGGCAACGAGGTCATCGGCGCCGCGCGGCTCCTCGCGCGGGGATTCAAGGTCGATCCGGCGTCTCTCGGCGCCGAGGAGTCGATCGAGGCGCTGGCCCTCGACGGGCATTTCCTCACTTCGCCGTCCACCCTCGCGAACTACAAGAGCGCGTACTACCCGAGCATCTTCCCGCGCATCGGGCTCGAAAAATGGGTGGAGCTCGGCCGGCCCCGCGCTGACTCGCGGGTCCGGGAACAGGCACGCGACCTGCTCGCAACGGCTCCCGCGCCCAAGGATCACGACGTAATCCTCGCCCGGGGCGAGGCTTACATTGAGCGCGCATGCGGTTGAGCTGGCGGCACAGCCTGGGCTAACAGGCCCAGGGTGCGCAGGCCTGCGCGATCGCGCTCCACTCGCAAGCCGTCAGCCCGAGCGAACGCAGGCGCGCCATGGCCGCGTCCGGCATCTCGACGTTGAAGTCGGAGCCGAACACGAAACGCCCGATGCCGATGCGCCGCATCGCCGCTAGGATCCGCGCCGCGGCTGCGGCATCGGTGCCGGGCAGTGGCACATAGGACAGGTCGAAGATTACGTGCGCCGTCCGTGGGTCGCCCCTCGCGATTCGATCCGCGAAGTGCTCGAGCACGCCCGCCTGGTCCGCCGCGCGCTGGGGTATGCCGCCCGCGGCGTGCGCGATCTGAACCCAGTCATCGCCGGCCGCCGGGAGGATCCCGCGTGGGCGGCGTACACGGCGGGTGGAACATTGCTCTCGAGGCATTCGCCCACGCGCGCGCAAAGGTCGGGTGAGCCGAGGTGCATGTGGTGGTCCGCCTTCCACGCCGGCTCCGTTTGTCCCCATGCGACGATGCTTGCCGCGGTGAGGAACGAAACGACGGCGATCAGGCGCGGGACGATGCGTTGCACGGACGACATGCTAGTGTAAGCAGCCATGCCGCGCCTCCATGTCCGCGCTGCGCGCGAGCTGTCCATCGAGCTGGACGACGGCCGCCGGTTTGCGCTGCATCCGATCTGGCTGCGCGAGCGCTGCCGTGATCCGCGCAGCATGGACCTGCGCACCGGCCAGCGGCTGCACGATCCCTCGGACCTCGACCCGGCCCTCGCCGTGACGGCCGTCAGCGAGCCGGAGTCCGGGCGCTATCGCGTCCGATTCAGCGACGGGCACGAGTCCGAGTTCACGGGCCGGGAGTTGCTCGAGGAGGCGGCGCTCGCGCCGGCCGACCACGACATCCCGGCGCCGCGCCTGTGGAATTCCGCGACTGGCGAAGTCCGCCGCTTCGCCTGGAGCGCGCAACCGGAGGACCGGCAGCTGCGCGAGTGGCTCGTCCCGTTCCTCGAATCCGGTTTCGTCGTGTTCAGCGGCGTGCCGACCGAGCCGCAATCGCTGTTCCAAGTCGGACAGGTCTTCGGCTTCACGCGCGAAACCAACTTCGGCGCGCTCTTCGATGTGCGCTCGACCGCGGCGGCCAGCGACCTCGCGTACACGTCGCTGCCGCTCGATCCGCACACCGACAATCCCTACCGGGACCCGGTGCCCGGCGTGCAGCTGCTGCATTGCATTGCGAACGAGACCTCGGGCGGGCTCTCGACGCTCGTCGACGGTTTTGCGGCGGCGCGGGCGCTCGAGTCGCGCGATTCCGGCGCCTTCGATCTGCTGTCGCGCACGCCGGTCCGCTTCCGCTACCGGGATGACGTGACCGAGCTCGTCGCGAGCGCGGTTCCCATCGAGCTGGACGCGAGCGGCGGCCTGGTCGCGATCCACTTCAGCCCGCGCCTCGATTTCGTGCCGCTGCAACCGCCGCGCGAGCTCGACGCCTATTACCGCGCGCGCCGCGCATTCGACCACCTGCTGCGCTCGCCGGAGTTCGAGATCCGTTTCCTGCTGGAGCCGGGCGAGCTCCTCATGATGGACAACCGCCGCCTGCTGCACGGCCGCACCGGATTCGATCCCGCGGAGGGCCTCCGCCACCTGCAGGGTTGCTACATCGACATCGACGGCCCGCGGAGCCTCTACCGGGTCGTGCGCCGGAGGTTGCCGGGGCAGTCCGGGTCATGAAAAAGATCGTCAGCTTCCGCCGGATGGCGGACGGCACGCGCGAGGACTACCTCCTGCTCGACCAGTCGGAGCGCGATTTCGCGGCCGGCCTGCCGGACCGCGTGCTCGACGCGCTCGGCAAGCTCGACACTTCGCTCGAAGGCTATCCGGTCTCGCGCCTCGAACACTCTTTGCAGGTGGCGACGCGTGCCGAAGCCGCCGGTGCCGACGAGGAGCTCGTGCTCGGCGCGCTGCTGCACGACATCGGCGACGAGCTTGCGCCGTACAACCACGCCGAGGTCGCGGCGGGGATCATCCGGCCGTACGTGCGGCCCGAGGTGACCTGGATCGTCGAGCAGCACGGCCTCTTCCAGACGTACTACTACGTCCACCATCTCGGCGGCGACCGGTTCATGCGCGACCGGCTGAAGCACCACCCGTGGTACGGCGCCTGCGTCGCCTTCTGCGAGTGGGACCAGGCGTCGTTCGATCCCGACTACCCGACGCGCCCGCTCGCGCACTTCGAGCCGCTGCTGCGGCGCATCCTCTCGCGCGAGGCGCACGACCCGCGCTACGTCGGCGTCACGGCCTGAAGCGCGCGACCTCGCGGCGGAGGAAATCGAGGTCCGCGGCGGCCGGTGCGGGCCCGTAGCGGAGGCGCAGGTAGGCCTCCGTGATCGACAGGCTCGCGACGCCGAGGTCGGGGCGCAGGTAGCGCACGCGCTTCGCGAAGGCGCGTGGCGCCTCGCCGACGTCCGGCTCGATGCCGCGCCGGGCCAGGCGGCCCGTGAACTTCCGGTAGGCCGCCGTCACGGCGTCCGGGCGCCGCGGCCGGAACTCGAGTGCGAGCCACAGTAAGAGGACGCCGCCCGCGAGCCCGAGGCCGACGACGAGCACGGTCGCAAAGGCGGCCCAGCCGGGATTGTGGAAGCCCAGATGCGCGAGGAGCTCCTCCTGGTTCGCGCGATCGAAGCGCACGACCCAGTCGTTCCACTCCGCATTCAGGTTGTCCCACAGCATCCGGGCCTGCCAGAAGAACTCCGAGTCGCGCAGCAGGCCGCCCTCGGCGAGTTCCGACCCAGCGGCTGACGCCGCGATGCCGCGCTCGATGCGCTCGGGTGCGACGGCGGCCGTCGGATCAACGCGCCACCATCCACGGCCCGGCAGCCACACCTCGGACCAGGCGTGCGCGTGCGACTGGCGCACGATCAGGTAGCCGCCGACGGAATTCCAGTCGCCGCCCTGGTAGCCGGCGACGATGCGCGCCGGGATGCCGGCGGCGCGCATGAGCGCCGTGAATGCCGAGGCGAAATGCCCGCAGAAACCCCGGCGCGTGTTGAACAGGAAGTCATCCACGGAATCGCGCTCGAGCCCGGGCGGGGAGAGCGTGTAGTAGAACTCCTGCTCGCGGAAAAGGCGGAGCACCGCGCGGATGTAGTCCGCGTCGCTCGCCGAGGAGGCGCGCAGACCCTTCGCGAGTGCGGCCGTGCGCGGATTGCGTCCAAAAGGCAATTCAAGGTTGAGGTCGCGAAGGTCCGTCGTCAGTTGCTCCCCGGCGTTGTATCTTGGATACGACGTTGCGTCGTAGCGCAGCACCGAATTGACCGGCTTGGGCGTCCGCAGCGAGTAATCCCAGGACTGCACGGCCACACCCGGCGTCCAGTGATCGACGAGGTCGAGCGCGAACAGCATCCGCTGCCCCGTCGGCTCGAGCGTGACCGTGTAGCCGACCGCCGCAGCGGAATGTGTGGGCTTCTTCCATGGGAAGGACCGCACACTTTCGCGCGACCAGGTCTTGCCGTCGAACTCCGAGAAGACGAGGCCGCGCCAGTAGCGCTCGCGCGGCGGCGGCAGCGGTCCGTCGAAGCGAACGCGAAACGCGACGACGTCGTTCAACGTGAGATCCGAAATGTCGCCCGGCGACATTTCCTCCGTCAGCCCGGTCAATGCGCGCTCGCCCGACGGCAGGCCCCAGAAGCTGCCGGCCAGGCGCGGGAAGAACGCGAACAGGATGACTGCGATCGGCGCGCCCTTCAGCAGCATTGCGCCCGTCGTGCGGAACGGGCGCAATGGCGTGCCGTCTTCGCCGCGACGCGCAACGACGAGGAGCGCGGCGGCGAGCAGCCACACGGTCGGCAGCACCCAGGCCGCCGTCCGGACATCCTGCGCGTAGAGAAACGAGGCGAGGCAGAGGAACCAGCCGATGAAGATCAGTACCGTCTGGTCGCGGGCGTTCCGTGTCTCGAGCAGCTTCACCGCCGACATCAACGCGAGCAATGCAGTTCCGCCGTCGAGGCCGGTGATCGTCGAGTAGCTGAGGTACACGCCAGCCGTGACGGCGCCAGCGATCATGCCGCGCACGAGCGGCGGCGGCAGCCGCCAGCCGCGGCGCTCGGCGAGCAATCGCCAGGCCGACGCGGCGAGCACGACACCGCCTACCCAGGGCTCGAGGCGCAGAAGGTGCGGCACGAGCGCCGCCACGAGCCCGCCGGTCGCCCAGGCGAGACGCCGGAAGCCGGCATCGCGCTCAGGCGACATCGGGGGCCGGCGCTTCGAAGCGCGCGAGTGCGGCGAGGCAGCGCCGGCGCTGCGCGTCGCCGGGCTCGGGCGCGATGTCCTCGCCGGGCAGGCGCAGGCCGAACGTGAGCCCGCGCGCGTGCGCGTCGACGACCCAGCGCGCGAGCACGGAAAGCCGGGCCTCGAGATCGGAGCCGGGCGCGTCGTCGAGGTCGAAGACGGGCATCGCCTCGGCCTCGCCGCTGAACTCCTTCACGAGCAGCTCGTCGGCGCGGGCGTAGGCTTTCCAGGCGATGTGCCGCGGCGGGTCCCCCGGATGGTAGTCCTTGAGGCCCGCGAAATCGTCCTCGCCGCTGCGCACCGCTCCGCCGCCCGCGGCGCCGGGCGCCAGGGGCGGCGGCGGTGCGTCACGCGCGGGCTGCGGATAGACGAGGCAATGGGTCGCGGGATGCAGAACGGCCCAGGCGCGGAATAGGCCGTAGGGGAAGCGTGTCGCGATCTCGACCCGCTCGAGCACGATGCTGCCGCGCCGGCGCGTCGGCACGCGCAGCGTGAATGCCGATTCGCCGCCGGCAGCGACGGAAGCCGTCGCTTCCGGCGCGCCGTTCGCGGCGGCCTCGAGGTCGCATCGCGGCACGCGACCGGGATTCGCGACCGCAATGCGAAACAGCGCGTCCTGCCCGGCGAAGGGCGGATCCGCGTCGCTCGCGCGCGCGACGAGCGATTCGAGGTTGCGATGGCAGGCGTGCATCGCGACGACGCCCAGCGCGCCGAGGAGGAAGGTCAATGCAAGCCCGAGGTTGTTGCCGTAGTTCAGCGAGCCGAGCAGCATCGCGAACAGCATCACGCCGAAGGCCAGGCCGAGCCCGGTCGGCAGGATGTAGATGCGCCCGCGCTGCAGCGTCACGGACTCGCGGTCGGGTCCCTGGCGCCGCCGGATCCACTTGTGCGCCCAGGCGCGCAGGGCGCGCTTGAAGGAGTAAGCGACGGAGTGGCGGGCGACCCTCAGGGAATCGGCACCGAGCCGATGAGGGCTGCGGTGACCTCGGTGGCCGTCTTGCCGCTTGCGGGGTCGCGCGGCCGGAGGCGGTGGCCGACGACTGCCGGAAGCACCGCCTGCAGGTCTTCCGGCAGCACGCCCGCGTGGCCATGCAGGAAGGCCCAGGCCTGCGCGGAGCGCAGCAGCGATATCACCGCGCGCGGCGAAAGTCCCGCCTGATGGCGATTGCTGTCGCGCGAGGCGCGGGCGAGCGCCTGCACGTAGTCGATGAGCGCATCGCTCGCGTGGACTTCGGTGACGCGCTTCTGGAGCGCCGGGATCGAAGCGGGGTCGACTGCCGCGGGCAGGTCGGCGAGCAGGTCGCGACGGTCGCGGCCGCGCAGGAGCTGTCGCTCGTGGCCCGGCGCCGGGTACCCAAGCTCGATGCGCATCAGGAACCGGTCGATCTGGGACTCCGGCAGCGGGAATGTCCCGATCTGGAAGGACGGGTTCTGTGTCGCCACGATGAAGAACGGTTCGGGCAGCGGATGCGTCTCGCCGTCGATCGTGACCTGGCGCTCCTCCATCGCCTCGAGCAGGGCGCTCTGCGCCTTCGGCGTCGCGCGGTTGACTTCGTCCGCCATCACGAGCTGCGCGAACACCGGCCCACGGTGGAACTTGAAGCGCCCGCTCGCGCGGTCGTAGACGGAGATGCCGATGACGTCCGCGGGGAGGAGGTCGCTCGTGAACTGGATGCGCTGGTAGGAAAGGCCGAGCACGCGTGCGAGCGCATGCGCGAGCGTTGTCTTTCCGACGCCCGGGATGTCCTCGATCAGGAGGTGACCGCGGGCGAGCAAGCAGGCGAGGGCGAGGCGGACTTCGCGGTCCTTGCCGAGCAGCACCTGGTTGAGGCTCGCCAGCGCTGCCAGGAGCTGGGTGCGGGCGGGGTCGGAGGGCTGCGTCTGCGCGTTCATCGGAGCGACGCTACCCGCTCGTGCTGCTCCGAAAGTTGAGCCAGTTCACGCTTGAACCCCTCGAGACGCTCGCGTTCCTGGGTGACCACGTCCGCCGGCGCGTTGCGGACGAAATTCTCGTTGCCGAGCTTTGCGTTCGCGCGAGCGAGCTCCTGCTCGACCTTGCTGCGGCGCTTGCCGAGGCGCGCCAGCTCGGCATCGACGTCGATGAGGCCGGCCATCGGCAGGTGGATCTTCATGTCGCCGACCGTCGCCGTCGCCGACTGCGGCGCCCGCTCCCCGGGCGACAGCCAGCGCACTTCGCCGATCCCGGCGAGCTTGCAGATGGCCGAGGCGCTCGCCTCGAAGCGGCGGCGATCCTCGGCCGAAGCGTTCTCGATGAAGACGGCGGCCTGGTGCGACGGCGCGATGTCGAACTCGCCGCGGATGGCGCGCACCCCGAGGATCGAGGCCATGGTCCATTGTGCTTCGGCTTCGACCGCCGCGCTGATCGCGGACGGTTCGGGACCCGGAAACGGCTCGACCATGATCGACTTGCCGGTTTTTCCGATCCTGGGCGCGATCTTCTGCCAGATCTCCTCGGTGATGAACGGCATCAGCGGGTGCAGCAGGCGGAGCAGCTTCTCGAGCGTCTCGAGGAGCGTGCGGCGCGCACCGCGGCGCTCCGCCTCGCCGGCATCGCCGGACTGCAGCACGGGCTTGCTGAACTCGAGGTACCAGTCGCAGAACTCGTACCAGGTGAACTCGTAGATCGCCTGGGCCGCGAGGTCGAAGCGGAATTCCGAGAAAGCGTCGCGCACGGCGGCCGTCGTGGCCGCGAGACGCGACCGGATCCAGCGGTCGTAGAGCGAGAGCATTTCCTCGCCCGCGGGGAGCGGCTCTTCCGTCATGAGGAGGACGAATCGCGCGGCATTCCAGAGCTTGTTGCAGAAATTCCGGTAGCCCTCGACGCGCCCGAGGTCGAAGCGCAGGTCGCGCGACAGGGTTGCCAGCGAGGCAAACGTGCAGCGAAGCGCATCGGTGCCATAGGCGCGGATGCCGTCCGGGAACTGCTTGCGCGTCGCGCGCTCGATCGCCGGCGCGACCTGCGGCTGCATGAGGCCGGTCGTGCGCTTCGCGACCAGCGCTTCGAGCCCGATGCCGTCCACGATGTCGAGCGGGTCGAGGACGTTGCCCTTCGACTTCGACATCTTCTGCCCGTCATGGTCGCGGATGAGGCCGTGGATGTAGACCTCGCGGAAAGGCACCTCGCCGGTGAAGTTCAGCCCGAACATGACCATCCGCGCGACCCAGAAGAAGATGATGTCGAAGCCCGTCACGAGCACGCTCGTCGGGTAATAGGTCCCGAGCTCCTTCGTCTTGTCCGGCCAGCCGAGCGTCGACATCGGCCAGAGCGCCGACGAGAACCAGGTATCGAGCACGTCCTCGTCCTGGCGAAGCGCGATGTCCGCGGGAATGCCATGGCGCTTGCGGACGTCAGCCTCGGTTTCCCCGACGTAGATCGACCCGTCCGGCGCATACCACGCCGGGATGCGATGTCCCCACCAGAGCTGGCGGCTGATGCACCAGTCCTTGATGTTCCGCATCCATTCGAAATAGGTTCGGTCCCAGTTGGCGGGCACGAAGCGAATGCGCCCGTCTTCCACGGCGCGAATCGCCGGCTCCGCCAGCGGGGCGATGCGCACGTACCACTGGTCGGTGAGCCAGGGCTCGATCACCGCGCCGCTGCGGTCTCCGCGCGGGATCGTGAGGCGGTGGGGCTCGGTCTTCTCGAGCAGCCCCGCTGCTTCGAGGTCCGCGACGACACGCTTGCGTGCCTCGAAGCGGTCGAGGCCACGATACGCGGTCGGCGCTTCTTCGCTGATCTTCGCATCGGCCGTCAGGATGTTGATGAGCGGCAGCCCGCGGCGCTGGCCCACTTCATAGTCGTTGAAATCGTGTGCTGGCGTCAGCTTCACGCAGCCCGTGCCGAAGGCGGGATCCGCGAATTCGTCCGCGATCAGCGGGATCTGCCTTCCCGTGAGCGGCAGCGCGAGCATCCGACCGTCGAGCCCGCGGTAGCGCTGGTCATCCGGATTGAATGCCACGGCGACGTCCCCGAGCATCGTTTCGGGCCGCGTCGTCGCGACCGTCACGTGGCCCTTGCCGTCCGCGAACGGATAGCGCACGTGCCAGAGCGTGCCGTTCTCCTCCTCGGACTGGACCTCGAGGTCGGACACGGCCGTCTTCAGCACCGGGTCCCAGTTCACGAGCCGCTTTCCGCGGTAGATGAGGCCGTCCTCGTGAAGACGGATGAACGCCTGCTGCACCGCGCGCGACATGCCGGGATCCATGGTGAAGCGGTCGCGGCCCCAGTCGACCGACGCGCCGAGGCGGCGCATCTGGCGCGCGATCGTGCCGCCGGACTCTTCCTTCCAGCGCCAGACGCGCTCATTGAACGCGTCGCGGCCGAGCGCGTGGCGCGTCTGTCCCTCGGCGAGGAGCTGGCGCTCGACCACCATCTGGGTCGCGATGCCGGCGTGGTCGGTGCCCGGTTGCCACAGCGCACGGTCGCCCGCCATGCGATGGAAGCGGGTCAGCGCGTCCATGATGGTGTCCTGGAACGCGTGCCCCATGTGGAGCGTGCCGGTGACGTTCGGCGGCGGAATGACGATGCAGAAGGGCGCGCCATCGCCCGCGGGCGCGAAGAGGCCCTCCGACTCCCAGCGGCGGTAGATGCGCTCCTCGATGTCGCCCGGCGAGTAGGTCTTGTCCATGCGTCAGGCCGGGCGGATCACTCCTGGTCCGGCGCGAGCTGCTCGCGGAGCGCAGCGGCGACCAGCTCAGGGAGCGCGGCGCGCAGCCGGTCGATGACGCGCTCGAACATGACGGCCTCGATCTCGCGCGCGGCCGCGTGCAGGAGCTCGTCCGTGAGGTTCAGGGTGCGGCTGACGAGCAGCGACTGGAGCGCCGCGACGTCCTCCTCGGAGAGGAGTCCCGCGGCATACGCCGATTCGGCGGGCGCCGGGTGCTCCGGCTTCGGGAAATTCCCGGTCGCGTGCAGCTCGACGACGTCGGTCAGGATCGGCAGCTCCCGCGACGAGTCCCGGCTCACGACTCGTTCCTCATGTCGTGCGTCGAGGGCTCGATGCCGCGCTCGCGGTAAGCGCGGAAGCGCTCACGGCCGCGCTGCCGGCGTCCGGCATCGGCATCCACGACCTCGGCGACCCGGGACCAGGCTTCGAATGCCGACGGGAGGCTCGCTGCGAGGTTGATGACGAGGTCACCGTCGGCGCGGTCGGCATCATCGGTGTCGGAGATGACGACCGGTGGCGGAGCGGGATCCGGCGCCTCGTCGGCAGCGCCGGCGCGCCGATGAGGCACGAAGCTGCGATCGGAAAACGTCCAGAGCATCTGGTCGAAAGCCTCCAAGTCGCCGCCCGGGTCGAACTGCACGCGCACGCGGTGGCGCTGCAGCCAGGCCTTCTCGGCGAGCCGGCATGCGAAGCGCAGTCGTGCCGCATCGTCGCTGCCCGGCAGCACGTAGAAGTCGACGCGCGGCGCGGCCAAGCTTCAGGCCCCGTGCAGCAGCCAGTCGGTGAGCAGCGGCACGGGACGGCCGGTGCTGCCCTTGTGTGCGCCGGTGAGGTAGGCGCTGCCCGCGATGTCGAGGTGCGCCCAGCGCAGCCCCTCCGCAAACTTCCAGAGGAAGCAGGCCGCCGTGATGGCGCCTCCTTCGCGGCCCGCGACGTTGGCGAGGTCCGCGAAATTGCTCTTCAGGAGCTCGGCGTACTCCTCGGCCACCGGCAGTCGCCAGGCGCGGTCGTCTGCGCGCTCGCCGGCCGCGGCGAGCGCCTCGGCGAGCCGGTCGTCGGGCGAAAAGAGCCCGCAATAGTGCGCCCCGAGCGCGACGACGCAGGCGCCCGTCAGCGTCGCGATGTCGACCACCGCCTTCGGCTTGAACCGGCGCGAGAACGTGATGGCATCGCAGAGGATGAGGCGGCCCTCGGCGTCGGTGTTCAGGACCTCGATCGTCTTGCCGGCCATCGAGGTGACGATGTCGCCCGGCTTCGTCGCACGCCCGCTCGGCATGTTCTCGCAGGTCGGGATGATGCCGACGACGTTGATGGGCGCACCGATCGTCGCAAGCGCCTTGATGGTGCCGAAAACCGAGGCGGAGCCGGACATGTCGAACTTCATCTCGTCCATGCCCGGCGGCTGCTTCAGCGAAATGCCGCCGGTGTCGAAGGTGATGCCCTTGCCGACGAGCGCGACCGGCGCGTCGCCCTTCTCGCCGCCGCCGTACTCGAGGACGATCAGGCGCGGCGGCTCCTCGGAGCCGCGCGTGACCGACAGGAAGGAGCCCATGCCGAGCTTCTTGATGTCGGCCTCCTTGAGCACCTGCGCGCGCACGGACTTGTGCTCCTTCGCGAGTGCCTGCGCGGCCTCGCCGAGGTAGCTCGGGGTGCAGACGTTCGCCGGCAGGTTCGCGAGGTTCTTCATGAGGGCCATGCCCGCGGCGATGCCGCGGCCGTCGCGCACGCCGCGCTCGGCGTCGGCGGCTGCGACGTCCGGGACCACGATGCCGACTCGCGCGAGCTTCGGCTGCGGCGGCTTCTTGGCCGTCTTGAGATCGTTGATGCGGTAGAGCGCGTTGCTGACGCTCTCGACGGCGTGGCGCGCGGCGTAGTACGAGTCGAGCCCCGGCACCGCGTCGGCGGCGAGGTAGGTGACGGCGCTCGTTGCGCTGCTCTTCGCCAGCCACTGGGTTGCGGCATACACCGCGCGCCGGTAGGCCTTGCGGCCGAACGCCGATTTCGGCCCGAGACCGACCAGCAGGATCCGCTCGGCGGGACCGCGGCGGATACCCGCGAGCGGGTAGGTCTCGGCGCTCTTCCCGGCGAAGTCTCCGCGCCGAATCACGCGGGCGATCGCGCCGCCGCTCGCGCGGTCGAGCCGCCGCGCGGACTCGGT
The DNA here is from genome assembly GCA_035495635.1 of Steroidobacteraceae bacterium. Lineage (GTDB taxonomy): Bacteria > Pseudomonadota > Gammaproteobacteria > Steroidobacterales > Steroidobacteraceae > SCUD01. Next base: position 22,479 of record DATJFN010000111.1, read on the forward strand.
CATCCCCGTGCCCTCGTGGATGCCGACGACGGCACAGGCCGTGCGCTTGCGCGCGCCTCCCGCCCTGATCACTTGAAATTGCATGGTGCTCGATCCCCCGCAACCCGCGCTGACGGCCGACGTGCCGTTGAGCGCGCTCGCGCGCTGGTTTACCGTGTCCGGTCAGTTTAATCGAAATCGTCGGGTGAACCGCGGGGTTTGGGCCTTGTTTGCGACGATCGACCGCTACGTCCTGCGCGAAGTCGCGACTGCCCTCGCGGGCGTGACCGTCGTCCTGCTCGCGATCCTCGTCAGCTACCAACTCGCGCGCATTCTCGGCATCGCGGCGGAGCGGGGCTTCCCGCACGACATCGTGTTCGCGCTGATCGGCCTCTCGACGCTCGAGAACCTGATGGTGCTCGTGCCGATCAGCATGCTGCTTGCGACGATGCTCGCCCTCGGCCGGCTCTATCACGAGAGCGAGATGGCGGCCGTGCGCGCCTGCGGCATCGGGCCGGAGCGGCTGTACTTGCCCGTGTACACGCTCGCGATCCCCGTCGCGATCGGCCTCGCCTGGCTGACGTTCGTCGTGGGCCCCGAGGCGCGCAGCGGCGCCGAGGCGCTGCGCAGCCAGGGCCTGCGGGACGCGCAATTCGGGATGCTGGCGCCAGGGACATTTCGCACCTACGCCGACGGCCGGGCCGTGTTTTACGCGGAGTCGAGCGGCGCGGACGGCCGGCTGATCCACGTCTTCATGCAGCACATGGCGGGGGATCGCATCGAAGTCGCAACCGCCGCCTGGGCCGAGCAGCGCGTGCTCCAGGGCGGGCGTACGCAAATCGTAGTCCTGCACGATGGCGAGCGTATCGAGGGCGTGCCCGGGCAGACCGCTTTCCGGCGAATCCGCTTCGCCGAGCACGGCATCCCGGTGGTCGTGCCGGAAGCGGGGGCCGGCCGCACCGTGCCCGAGCGCAAGCCGACCCGCGAGCTGCTCGCGTCGACGGCGCTCGTCGACGTCGCCGAGCTGCAATACCGCATGTCGATGCCGATCATGGTCCTGGTGCTCGCGTTCATCGCGGTGCCCCTGTCGGCACTGCGGCCCCGCGAAGGCCGCTACGCGCGGGTCGCGGTCGCGATCCTGGTCTACTTCATCTACGCGAACCTCGTGTCCGCGGCCCAGGTCTGGATCGAGAAGGGGCGGATCCCGCCCGAGATCGGGACGTGGTGGGTGCACGCGCTCTTCCTGTTCGTGGGGCTCGCGATGATTCACCGGCAGAGCCCGGTGACGCGCTGGATGCGCCGCGAGCGCTACGCATGATGACGATCCTCGACCGCTATCTCGCGAAGACGGTGCTGCTGCACACGCTCCTCGTCATGGCCGTCCTGATCGCGCTCATGACGCTCGTCACCTTCATCAGCCAGCAGGACGACATCGGCCAGGGCAGCTACGACGTCGCGGGCGCCTTTCTCGTCACGCTCCTGCAGATGCCGCAGCAGGTCTACCAGCTGCTGCCGATCGGCGCGCTCATCGGCGCGATCATGGGACTCGGCGGCCTCGCGCGGGACAGCGAGCTGACCGTGGTGCGGGCGGCGGGCGTCTCGGTCTGGCGCATTGCGGTCTCGGCGGCGCTCGCGGGGCTCGTGGTCGCGGCGTTTCTCTGGGTGATCGGCGAATATTTCGCGCCGCCGGCGGACCAGTACGCGCGCCAGTACAAGATCTTCAGCCGCTACTCGCAGCTCGAGTTCACGGGAAGCCGCAGCGCCTGGGTGCGCCAGGGCCCGCTGTTCATCAACGTGCGGCGCCAGGCCGCGGAAAACCTGTACGGAGGCGTGTACGTGTACCGGCTCGACGACGAGCGGCGCCTCACGCTCGTGGCGCGCGCCGAGACGGCGACGCAGGACAAGACCGGCCGGTGGGTGCTCTCGAACTACGCCGAGACGCAGCTGCTCGACGACCACGTCGCGGCGCGCACGCTCGATCGCCTCGTGACCGACCAGAAGTTCAACGCGGACTTCCTCGGCGTCGCCGTCACCCAGCCGGGGTCGCTGCCGCTCGCGGACCTCTATGCCTACAAGGAGCACCTGAAGGCCAACAACCTCGCGTCCGCCGAGTTCGAGATCGCGTTCTGGGCCCGCATCTCTCGCCTCGTCGCGGCCGTCGTCGTCTGCGTGTTCGCCGTGCCGTTCGCGTTCGGCGCGTTGCGCTCGGCGGGCGCCGGCGCGCGCACCGTGCTCGGCATCATGGTGGGCGTCCTGTTCGTGCTGATCACCCAGACACTGGAGAGCAGCGGGCAGGTCTATGGGCTGAATCCATTGCTCGTCGCGTGGGGCCCGACCGCGCTCCTCTCGGCTGTCGCGGCTGTCGCGATCTGGCGGACGAGCTAGCGAACGCGGACGATGCGGGAGCCGCAGGCCCGGTCCTGCAGGCTTCGGCCCGCGGCGTCGAAGAGGATCCAGCCGAAGTTGACGACGGCGACGCCGAGCATCGCGCCGGCCGCGGCGTGACCCGGTGCGCTGCCGGGACGCGAGAGGTACCAGCCACCGAGCGCCGCGATCCAGGCGATCGCGGCGCCGAGCGCGAATCGGGCCGCGGCGCCGGCCCAGCTCAGCCGGCTTCCCTCGACCGTCTCCAGCCGGCTGCGCCAGGCCTTCAGGCCGAGCGTCTGGCCGCTCCGCGTCCAGGACCAGCCGAAGTAAACGAACACGATGAGCAACAGGATCGCGCGATAGAGGTAGCCGATCGCGCCCTGCGTCGAAGGCAGGATCGCCTCGCCATGCGTGAGAGGCAGCATCGCGAAGGTGGCGACGAAGGCGAGCGCGAGGACGAGGAGCAGGTCGTAGACGAGGGCCGCGAGGCGGCGCATCAACCCGGATGGCGTGCCCGTCGTGGATTCCTTATCCATGCGGGCGCCATGTTAATGCAGGGTCCTCAGTGCTTGTCCTGCTGGGCGACCCGCTGCTCGATCGCGTCCTTGGCGCCGCGCAGGATCTGGCGCACCTGCGCGACGCTGGGGCGCCCGGCGATGCGCGCGATCGCTTCCGGCAGCTCGTGCCAGTCACGGCCCCAGGAGAGGAGGCGGGCGGCATCCTTGACGACGGCCGTCACCGTCGTGTCGTTGATCGGCTTCGGCGGCTTGCTGGCGGCCTTCGGCTTGGAGCCGGCGCGCGCGGGCTTCGGGGGCGGCGCCGGCTTAAGTACGGTCGCGGTCGAGGTCGAGCCCGTCGACTTCTGCGCCTTTGCCTTGTCGAGCTGGCGCTCGCGCTCCGGCTCGGCGATCGGGACGAACCGCTCGACGTGCTGCGAGCCGACGAGGTTCGTGAGGAAGGACATGAGCTCGAGCGCCTCGGACAGCGACGGGTCGCCGGCGGCGAGGCGCGTCCTGACGATGTTCTGCAGGTCGGCGAGCCGCTGGCGTGCGAGGTCGACGACCCACTTGGTCGGGCGCTGGTGGTTGGGCCAGGGCTGCACGAGCCAATATTGGTCGTCCGGCAGGTCCGCATAGCGGGCGTGCAGGTCGAGACTCTTCTGCCATTTCTGCAGAAGCTGCAGGACGCGGTCGTCGGCGGGCGTCATGACGAGTCAACATAAATCACGGGCCGGGCGCATGCTATTGATTCGCCGCAGTCCTTGACGCTCGTCACATTGACGGCGCAATCACCGGTCCGGGCAGCCCTTGAGGACCCCAGGCTCCGCCGCGAGGGCGGCGTCGAGGCTGGGTCCAAGCGCCACCAGCCAGGATCCGTAGATCGGGTTGGGCAGCGCGAACCAGCGGCGCCCCCAATATGCGTCCTGCTCGCAGCGCGCGTTGTCACGTTCCGCGACCGATGACCGACGCACGCCCGGCAGGAAGTCCGCGAGGTCGTCGCCGATGTTGAGCACGATGCGGTAGCGGCGCGCGACCTCCTGTCGCCGCGACAGTTTTTCGGCATCCCATTCCGGCCGCTCGCCCTTCATGAGGATGTCGTCGGCGAGCGTCGGGACGTCGAGGCCGACGGCAACAAGGTTCGCGAGCGTGTCGTCCTGTTGCGGGCAGGCGTTCTCCGACCCGCTGCGGCGCGCGCACTCGCGGTTCGTGATGAAGAGGACATGCACGGGCCGGCCCGACAGATCGCTCATCGCGCGCGCGGCGCGCACGAACTCGACGGCGCCGGGCACCGCGGGCGACCGGCGCTTCGCGATCCAGTCGTCCCAGGCGGCGGGAAACTCGTCGAAACAGGCTCCCGCGAGCAGCATCTGCACCTGCGGCTCGGAGTTGTCGAGGACGGTCTCGTCGATGTCCATCACGACGGCGGGCGGCAGCGCGGAGAGGTCGCCTACCTGGCTCGGCTCCGCGGTCCAGCCCGGATCCGCAACTCCCCGGGCGAGCGCCGCCTCGGCGGCCCTATAGACGGTCTCGGCCGCCGCGCGGTATTCGGAGGAATTCCGCATCCAGAGCATGGCGCGGTCGCCGCCCGCGGCGAAAACCGGCTCGCCGCCGCAACGATCGGGCGCCACGGCCGGCTCCGTGGGCCCCGGCGGCTGCGACGCGCAGGCCGCCGCGAGCGCGACGATGAATGCGGCAGACAACGCGCGCATCGCCCGCCGCGACTCCATTCAGTCGACGACCCGCGTTCCGCCGCTCGCCGTGCGCTTCGCGTAGAGGTCAGAAAGGCGCTTCGTCATCGCCCCGACCTGGCCGTCGCCGATGCGGCGCTTGTCCACCTGCGTGACGGCGGCGAGCTCGCCCATGGTTCCGGTGCAGAACGCCTCGTCGGCGCGATAGAGCTCGGTGAGCGAGAAGTCGCGCACGTCGTGGGGAATGCCCTCCGCGCGGCAGAGGTCGAGCACCGTGGCGCGCGTGATGCCCTCGGGGCAGGCGGCGACCGTCGGCGTCCCGACAACGCCGCCGTGCACCATGAAGAGGTGGGTCGCGTTCGTCTCGGCGATGAAGCCGCGCGCGTCCAGCATGAGGGCATCGTCGGCGCCGGCCGCATTGGCCTGGATTTTCGCCAGCACCGAGTTCAGGAGGTTCGCGTGGTGGATTTTGGGGTCGAGCACGTCGGGCGTGGGGCGCCGGAAGCTGCTCGTGAAGAGCGACAGCCCCGCCTTCGAGTACACCGGTGCCTTGTGCTCCGCGAGCACGATCAGCGTCGGCCCGAGCTGGTTGAGGCGCGGGTCCATGCCGGAGGTGACTTTCACGCCGCGCGACAGCGTCAGGCGGATGTGCACGCCGTCCGTCATGTTGTTCGCCGCGAGCGTGCGCTTGATCTCGCCGATGATCTGCTCGTTCGACGGGATGCTCTCGAATGCGAGTGCGAGCGCGGAGGAGCGCAGGCGCGCGAGGTGCTCCTCGAGCGCGAAGATCCTGCCGTGGTAAAGGCGAAGTCCCTCCCAAACCGCGTCGCCGCCCTGGACCGCGCTGTCGAACGGCGAGACGCCCGCCTCATCGCGGTGAACGAGATTGCCGTTGATGTTGACGATCAGGTCGCGGTTGCGCTCGTTGAACTTCTGGAGCATCGGGGGAACCTCAGGGCTTGAGGCGCAGGGCGCAGAGCTTCTCATAGTACGGGCGGCACTCATCGACGAGGCGCGACTCGGCGGGCGACAGGTCGACGGGGCGCCTGCGGTAGGGCTCGAATCCGGTGGACGCCTCGACGGCCGCGTACCAGTGCGGCGCCCAGGCGCCGTCCGTGTCGCGCTTGCCGGCTGGCCAGGCGAGCATGGCCGGCAGGAACGGGATCCCGAGCGCATCGCAGAGCGCGGCCAGCTGCCCGCGTGGGTCCTTCAACACGTCGCTTGCGAGGACGACGGGCGGCGCGCGGCCGAGCCGTTCGGCGACCCGGTCGAAAATCTCGCACTGCTGCGTCAGGCCGGTGTCCGCGAATCCCGCGCCGGGGAACCTCTTCAGGAGCGATGCCACCATCTCGTCCGGCTCGCGGATAAGGAACGCGTGCGTCAGGCGGTCGAGCCAGCCGCGCTCGATCATCGGCAGCAGGTGGTGGGCCATGTGTTTCTGGTACCAGATCGGGCGGCCGCCCGGCGCCGGGCCCGTCAGCTCTGCGGCGACCTTGCGCCAGTCGGACTCGTGCGCGGCGAGGACCTCGTCGCGCCCGGGATGCGCGACGCCCGTGACCTTGAGGTAGTGCGCGTACAGGGGCTCGTCCGACACGGCGGTATCCGGGCGGCTTCCGAAGGAGCGCAGCATCGCGGTCGAGATGTTGCGCGGCCCGGACCACATGGCGATGCGGGTCATGTGGGTGCTCCGGCGCGGGCGGTTCGCGCGCCTATTGGCCGAAGAGGCGCGTAACCCCGAGATTCCAGACCGGTTCTTCGTGCTGCAGGCCGTGCAGGCCGGATTGCGACAGCGGCAGCTGCGCGGAACCGCGCAGTACCCAGCCCTTCCCCGCATCGAAGAGGATCCGCGGCGTGGCGTAGACCATGGAGCCGCCCGTATTCGCGTCGAGTTCACCCGATCCGTCGACCTCGTCGTAGCCCGCGTCGCGATAGTTCATCTCGATGACGGCGTCCCAGCGCGCACCCAGCTTGTGCTCGTAAGCGACGTTCAGGAGCAGGGCGCTCCCGTAGCGGTAGCCGAAGTCGTTGCGTCCGGTCTCACGATACTGGGTCGACGCGAATATGGCCGAGCGCCGGTCGAGCTGGTAGAAGCCCGAAATCCCGGCAAACCAGTCCGTCGAGCCGGTACCCGGCTGCACGTGCTCGTCGAGCCGTTCGCCGTCACGGCGAGCATCGTTCTCGCCCCAGGCGGTCTTGACGCCGCCCACCAGGAAGAGGCTCGAGCGGATGCCGACGTCGCCGTTGAACTGCGATGACCACAAGCGGACCTGGGCTGAAAGCTCGGGATCCGCGAGCCCGCTTGCATTCGAGCGCTCGGTGCCGCCGTCCTCAATCTCGACGAGGTCCCGCTCGGCGAAAGGTACCCGCGCGTAGAGGCTGAACCGGTCCGACGGGCTCCACGCCGCGAAGAGCGTCGTTCGGTGCTCCAGGACGGACGAGAATTCCTCGGCGCGGCTGCCCTGCGACTTGCTGACCTCTTCCCAGTCGAGGGCAAGCTTGAACCCGGGCAGCGAGATGCCTTCCTTGCCCAGCGCATTGAAGGTCGGATCGCCGCAGCGGCAGATGGAGCAGGCCCAGGCACCCGATGGCAAGGCGAGAGCAAGGAGGGCAAGCAGGGATTTGGCCGAGGAGTTCATGCCGCGCACGGGATTATCTGCGGTCGGTCGCCCAAGGCAAAGTCTCGGCTGCCGAAAGGGCGGTCGCGTCCGACGACGCCCTGCCAGGCATGCCGACGTGCAGTCACGCCGACCGCCGACTTTCCACCTGCGCCTCCGCCGTCAGTCTCTAAAGCGGTATATTCAGGAGGTCGGCAGGGGATGGAGCCATGGTGACTCGCGGCCTCAACCACGGGCCCACGGTGGGCGTCGTGATCGTCAACCACAATGGCGGCGACCGCGCCATGCGCGTCCTGGCGGCACTTCATCGGCAGACCTATCCGCTTCATCACGTCGTCGTCGTGGATAACGCATCCATTGACGGCAGCCCCGAGCGTGTCCGCGCCGCGTATCCGCGGGTCCAGGTCGTCGAGCTCGGCCGCAACACCGGAGTTGCGATCGCGCGTAACGCGGGCCTGGCGGTCGTCCAGAGCAAACTGGTGCTCCTGCTGGACCATGACGTTTACGTCGAGCGGGATTGTATCGAGCGGATGGTCCGCGCCTGGGAGGCGAACGCGCCGGCCGTCGTCTGCCCCCGGATCCGCCTGATCCCCGAGCGTACCGTTGTCCAGGCCGACGGCGCGGCTTTGCACTTTCTCGGCACGCAGATCCTGCGCCACGGCTACGAGCGCGTCGACCGCGCACCCGGGTACGGCGGCATCGTAGATGGCTGCATCGGCGCGTGCATGCTGGTCGACCGCGACACGGTGATCGAAGCCGGTGGTTTCGACGAGCTGTTCTTCTTCTACTTCGAGGACCTCGAGTTCTCGATGCGGCTGCGCGGGCGCGGCCACCACATCTGGTGCGAACCTGCAGCACTCGTGTTCCATGAGCGGGCCGCCGGCACGCCGCAGCTTTCGTACCGGGGTCGCGGCGCGTATCCGCCGACGCGCGCCTATCTGACGATGCGCAACCGGCTGACGTCCATGCTGATCCACTATCGGTTGCGCACGCTCCTGCTTCTGCTGCCGGTCCTCATCCTTCACGAGGCGGCGTCCCTGACGATGGCCATCCGGATGGGTTGTCCCCTGCAGTGGGCGCGCTCCTGGAGCTGGCAATTCGCCAACTTCCAAACGATCGCGGAGCGCCGCCGCCGGAGCCAGAGCCGGCGCACCGTCGCCGACCGGGACTTGCTGGTGGGCGGAACGCCGCCGCTGGTGCCCGGCCTGCTGCAGACGCGGACGGAACAGCGACTGCTGTCATGGTACTCGAGCGTCGTAAACGGCTACTGGCGGCTGGCGCGCGGCTGGATCGGCTGAGCCCAGAGTGTCGCGTTTTCGCGCAGGTGCGCGGCGAGCCGTACGGCGAGGGCGACGATCGTCAGCGTCGGGTTCGCGAAGCCCGCCGTCGTGAAGACGGAGCCACCCGCGACGAAGAGATTGTCCACGCCGTGGACGCGCACATTCCCGTCGACGACGCCTTGCCGCGGATCTCGATGCATGCGCGTCGTGCCGAGATGGTGTTCGCCGACCGTGCCCTTGTAGGCCCTCGCAGATCCCGAGGCGGAAGCACGAGTTTCGAGCCGGCCGGCGCCGCTCGCTCGCAGGCCGGCATCGAGCAGTTCGTAGGCCCGCGCGACGGACCGGATCTCCGGGTCGCGCAGCCGCCACTGTAGACGGGCGACCGGGCGGCCGAACGCGTCGCGGTCGCTTCCGAGCTCGACGCGATTGTCCGCGTCGGGCGCGCACTCAAACAAGCAAAGCAGCGGGCGCTTGCCGCCCGCCGGCGAGCGCCGGAGGCGCTGCCACAAAGCGCGCGTCAGCGCGAGCGGCGCCGTCGCAGCGTATGCCGCCTTGCGCCAGGGGCGATCCGGGACGGCCCGGCGGCGGATCATCTCCCAGGACTCGAGGCCGGCCCGGACGCGTGGGTCGGCGAATATCGCATCCGCTTCGTGCGGCGGCCTCAGGCTCAGCGCGCAGTTCAGCAAATTCTCCCGCCGCAGCGTGGTGGCGCTCGGCGCGAGTGCGCCGCGCGCAACGAGACTGTTGTGGCCGGGGCGAATCCGCACGGCATCGTAGTACCGAAGTGCAGCCAGCGCATCGCGGGGCACGAAGACGCGCCCGGAATCGTAGCCATGCTCCATGAAGTAGCGCCCGACGAGGCCGTGCGGATTGGCCGGCCCGCCGGGCGCGCCAGACGATAGCAGCAGGAGCCGGGCGCTCTCGATGCCGCCCGCCGCCAGGACGAATGCCCGCGCGCGCACGTCGCATTGGCGGCGATCCGGTGTCGCGGCCTCCGCCGCAGCGACCGACCGGCCGTCCGGCGAGAAGCGGAGCCGCAGGGCATGCAGGCGCATCAGCAGCCGCAGGCGTGCGGACCGGTTGAACGCGGCATGCATGCTCGCGCCGAAGTTGATCGGCGCGCGGCGGAAGAGAATGGCAGAGAAGCCGTGGTCGTCGAGCGGAAGCCGCGCGCCGCCGCTTGCGCGCTCCCACGCCGATGGGTCGTATTCGAAGGGCCCGAGGCCAAGCAGCGCGTGCGCGCGCGCATAGTGCGGTCGCAGCTCGTCGAGGCTGAATGGCCAGCCGCTGTGCGGCACTGCGGCGCGTTCCTCGAAGTCGATGGCATCGAGCGGCCGGCACCAACCGGCCCAGACATGCATGGAGCCGCCGAGCGCAAGGACCCGCACGGTGTGCAGCGGCGGGTAGGGCGACTCGGCGATCTCGCCCGCGAGCATGGACTGCGCGTCGGGGTCCATGCGGATGCCTCCGGCCTCGAGCAGGCAGATCGAGAGGGGCGTTTCAGCGAGCTCGTGCGCGACGGCGAGTCCGGCGGCACCGCCTCCGACGATGCAGAGGTCGCAGTCGATCTCGGAAGGGATTGCGCCCTGGCGGGCGTCGATGATCATGCGCCTGCCCGACGGCGAGAACGTCGATTCGATCGTAACAAGGATGGCGCTCCCAGAGGGATTCGAACCCTCGTACCAGCCTTGAGAGGGCTGTGTCCTAGGCCTCTAGACGATGGGAGCGTCGGGCCCGCGCGGGGGGCTGGTATTATATCGGCCTCTTTTCCTGCCACAACCGGACCCTGGACTCCTTGGATCATCAAAGCGGCGCCGCTCCGTCGCCGGTCATCGTCGCACGCGCGGATCATCCGGTCTCGCGCTCGCGGATTTCGGGCAA
>DATJFN010000112.1:0-4507 GCA_035495635.1 Steroidobacteraceae bacterium
TCTCGTAGATCTTGAAGCCCAGGTTTCCGATGTATTCGGGCCCCGGTTTGGCGGCAGGTTTCATGACGGTCGCGGCCGGCACGGCGGCCGTTTCCCGTGCCGTTGCAGACCCCGCCGGCGACGTCGCCGCAGGCTGGGACAGCGCCGCAGCTGCCGGTACTTCCGGCGCAGCGCCCGCAGCCGGCTTCGCACCGAGCGCCTCCTTGAGCATCCGCTCGAGCTCTTCGATGCGCGCGTCCTGCTCCGCGACGCGCTTTTCGAGGTCCTGCTGACGCTGCTCGACCGAGCGTGTGTCCGCCGGCGCACCTTGCGCGGAAGCGAATGCCGGGAGCGCAGCCAGCACCACGGCGACGCAAGTCCTTGTCTTCATCGCAAGATCATAGGTGCTCGATCTCGGAAAATTCCCGTCCATGATCCTTCCCCTTGGTACAGGTTGACGCTCCTGCCCGGGAGAAATCCGGGCGGCTCAGGTCTCGACGATCGCGAGCACGCGCTCCGGCGGCCGCCCGATGGCAGCCTTGCGGCCCGCCACCACGATCGGCCGTTCGATCAGGATCGGATCCGCGACCATTGCTTCGATCCACTCGGCGTCCGACAGGTTCCGTCCGGCATATTTCGACTTGAAGATTTCCTCGCCCTTGCGGACCAGCTCTTCAGGGCGGATGCCGAGCTTGGCGACGATGGACTTGAGCTCCGCCGCCGTGGGCGGCGTCTTCAGGTACTCGATGATGCGCGGCTTTGCGCCAAGCGCTCGGAGCAGCGCGAGCGTCTCGCGGCTCTTGCTGCACTTCGGGTTGTGGTAGATGGTGAGCGAGGCCACGTCAGCGCGTGGCGCCCGACTTGAGGCGCTCGAGATAGCGGTCGCGCAGCTCCGTCTGGCGCGATTGCATCGCGACCGGGTTGCCCGCGATCCAGACCTGCTCCGCGACGGTCGTCACCTCGAGCGGGTCGCCGCTCCAGAGGACGAGGTCGGCCGATTGTCCTTTCTCGATTCGGCCGTGCGCGGCGCCGATGCCGAAGATCTCCGCCGGGCCCGAAGTGATCGCCGCGAGTGCCGCCTCCCAGGGGAGACCATGTGCGACGGCGCTGCCTGCGAGCTGGCGGTTCTTGCGAACGTTGTAGCTCTCGTCCCAGGTGAATGCGATCGGTACGCCCGCGTCGTGCAGGAGCTTGGCGTTGTCGAGCCGGGAACCGAGCCGGTCGAAGTCGGATGGCAGGTCCTGGAGCGCGTCGAGCACGACCGGGATCTTGGCGGCCGCGAGCTCGTCCGCGACAAGCCAGGCCTCGGCCCCGCCCGCTATGACAGGCTTCATGCCGTTCTTCAGAGCGTAGCGCACGACCTGGCGGATATCCGACGCGCGCTCGACGAAGAACACAACGCGCCCGCCCGCAAGATAAGCCTTGAGTGCCGCACGCCCTTCCGGCAGCAGCAGCGCCGCGCTGCCCGATCCACCGGGCTCGCGGACCTCGCGGATCGCCTGGTCGAAGAGCATGTACTGGGCTGCACGGCTGCCGCCGGAGGCGGCGTGCGCCTTGCTGCCCCAATTCACGTAGAGGGTGCGACTACCGTCGAGCGCGGCATCGAAGCGGCCATCGAGCGTCACGGCAGAGCCTTGTCCGATGACGAGGCTGTCGGCCGGATGCGGCGCGAGCATGCCCCAGGTCACGCCCTCGATGCGCGCCACCGGCAGCAGGATCGAGCGCGCATTGAACGCTGGCGTCACGTCGAACTCCGGCCTCCACATGTGCTGCCACGCGGGCGCCTCGAGCTTCAGCTCGGCGTCGGCTGTCGACTCTTCCTGGCTGACTTCCTCGAGGCCGATCTGCGTGAGTCCTCCGAAAAGCCCGGGTGTGACCGGGCGCCCGTTCGCCTCGACGACGGTCGCTTCCGCGGGCGCAGCGAATCCCTTGCCGACGCCGGCGATCCTGCCGTTCGAGACGAGCACGTCCGCGTTCTCGAGCGTGCCGGCGCTCCCCGCCGTATGCACGCGGGCTCCGCGGATCAGGATGTCCTGCGCCGAACCAAGCGCGGGCGCGAGCGCGAGCACCGCGGCAATGAGGAGGAGTTTCCTCACAGCGAGAAATCCGAGCGCGGCTTCGCCGCGGGGTGCGTGCGGTCGTAGAGCATGACGCCGTCCACGAACACCTCGTCGGCGAGCGCATAGACGGAGAACGGCGTGCCATTCCAGATCACGACGTCTCCCATCTTCCCGGCCTCGAGCGTGCCCGTCTGGTCGAGGATGCCGAGCGCCTTCGCCGGATTGGCCGTGATCCAGCGAATCGCGCGCTCGGGCGGGATGTCGAAGCCCGCGCGGATGCCGCGCGTCATCGCTTTCGCCGCCTCCTGGTTGAGACGCTGGATGCCTTCCTCGGAGTCCGAGTGCACGATCGCGCAGCCGCCCTCGGGATGGTCCACGATCGCGATGTTCTCCTGGATGCCGTCGTAGGCCTCCATCTTGAAGCCCCACCAGTCCGCCCAGAGCGCGCCGCATACGCCTTCCTTTGCGAGACGGTCGGCGAGCTTGTAGGCCTCGACGCCGTGGTGAAAGGCCGAGATCTTGAAGCCGAATTCCTGCGCGATGTCGAGCATCGTCGCCATCTCGTCGGCGCGATAGCAATGGTTGTGAACGAGGATGTGCCCGCGCATCACCTCGGCGAGCGTCTCGAGCTTGAGGTCGCGCTTCGGCGGCTTAGGCGCGACGGCATCCTTGTCGCCGTCCGCTTTTTCCTTCTCGTACTTCGCGACTTCGGCGTCGTACTCCTTCCAGTCCTCCATGTAATCCTTCGCGTCGGCGAAGGCCTGGCGGTAGCCCGCGACGTTGCCCATGCGTGTCGACGGAAACTGGTCATTGTCGCCGTACACGCGCTTCGGGTTTTCGCCGCAGGCCATCTTGAGGCCCTGCGGTGCGCCGGGAAATTTCATTGCCTGGTAGGTCGTCGCGGGCACGTTCTTGATCGTCACGCCGCGACCGCCGATGAGGTTCGCGGAGCCCGGCAGGATCTGCATCGACGTCACGCCGCCCTGCAGGGCCGTTTCGAATCCGGGGTCCTGCGGCCAGATGCTGTGCTCGGCCCAGGCATTCGAAGTTACGGGATCGGTCGCTTCGTTGCCGTCGTCGGCGGCATGCGTGCCGGGGCTCGCGTAGACGCCGAGGTGCGAATGCACGTCGATGATGCCCGGCGTCACCCAGCGGCCGTTCGCGTCGACGACGACGGCGCCTTCCGGCGCGGCGAGGGATGTGCCGACCGCCTTGATCCGGCCGCCCTCAATCAGCACGTCGCCGCCGTCGATGCGCATCCCCGTGCCGGTCAGGACCGTTGCGTTCCGGATCAGCGTGACGGGGCTCGGGGACGCCTTGTAGGTCGATGAGAAGGGCTCGCGCGCGGCCGGCTGCGCGGGACTTGCCGCGGGCGACGGGGAGGGCGTTTTTGGCTGCGCCGCGCACGCCGTCGCGAGGCCGGCGCACAGCACGGCAAGGAATGATCTCATCGCAACGAATCGTACACGGATGCCCGCGCCTGCGTAAAATCCCGGTGCGCAAGCCCATGACGCCACAACAGATCGTCTTCGTCCTCATCGTCGCCATCACGCTGATGCTCTTCATCAGCGAGCGGGTTCGCATCGACATCGCCGCGATGCTGACGCTGCTATCGCTGGCGGCGACCGGCATCCTGACCCCGGTCGAGGCGCTTTCGGGCTTCGCCAGCGAGCCGGCGATCATAGTCGCCTCGGTGTTCGTGATCTCGGCCGCGCTGACTTCGACCGGCCTGACCGAGCGCATGGGCGCCTCGATCGCGCGCGCCGCCGGCGCCAGCGAGGGCCGAGCCGTGCTGGTCGTCATGCCCGCGGTCGCCGCGCTCGCCGCGTTTTCGCATCACCTCATGATCACCGCGATGATGCTGCCGATCATGATGCGGCTCGCGCGGGCGCAGAACCTCTCGCCCTCGCGGCTCCTGATGCCCATGTCGCTCGCCGCCTCGCTCGGGACCACGCTCACGATCTTCAGCGCGCCGGCCTTCCTCCTGATGAATCACCTGCTGCTGACCGGGGGCCAGGCGACGCTCGGCATCTTCGGCATCACGCCGATCGGCATCGCGCTCGTCGCGCTCGCGATCGTCTACATGCTGCTGAACCGCTGGCTGTTGCCGCGGCGCAAGGCCCGCGCCGACGAGGCCGATTACCTGCGGCTCGACCGCTACTACACGGAGCTCGTCGTCGAGGAGGACTCACGCTGGATCGGCAAGGCGATGGCGGAGTTCAACCGCTACTACGAGGGGCGCCTGGAAGTCGCCGAGTGGCTGCGCAGCGGCGTACCGCAGCACAACAAGGGCAAGGACTCGGTGCTCGCGGCCGGAGACGTCCTGTTCGCGAGCGCGACGCCCGACGAGATCGCGACCGTCGAGGGCGACCCGGGGCTCTCGCTGCATTCCGTCAAGAAGTACGGCGAGACCGGCGGCAGGCCGGCCGCCGGCACGCACCAGCTCGTGCAGGTCGTGGTCGCTCCGC
>DATJFN010000113.1:0-48687 GCA_035495635.1 Steroidobacteraceae bacterium
CAGCGCGACGGGCACGGAAATCCTCGGGCTCTTCGACGCGCTGCACGCAGCGGGCAATACCATCGTGCTCGTGACGCACGAGCACGCGGTCGCGAGCCGTGCCGGACGAACCATCCAGCTCCATGACGGTCTCGTCGTGAGCGATGCGCGAAACGACGGGGGAACCCATGCTGCGGCATGAGCGATCCACGGCCGCGGCGGTCGTCGCGGCCGTTGTGGCGCTCCTCTCCGGCTGCGGCGGCGAGCAAGCGCCGGCGCCGCACTACGAGTCGGCAGCCGTCACCCGCGGCGACCTCTCGGTCAAGGTCGAGGCGTCGGGGACGATCGAGCCTGTCGCGACCGTCGAGGTGAAGTCCAAGGCCTCGGGCGAGATTCTCGAGCTCGGCGCCGAGATCGGCGATGCCGTGAAGTCCGGGCACGTGTTGGTGCGGATCGACCCGCGCACGGCGCAGAACCTCGTGGACCAGTCGCAGGCGGAGCTGAACGCCGCCATCCAGCGCGAGCAAACCGCGAGGACGCAGCTCGAGCGCGGCGACAAGCTGCGCGAAAACGCCTGGATCAACCAGTCCGAGCTCGAGACGCTGCAGCTCGAAGTCGCGAACACGCGCGCGGCGACGGTCGCCGCCCGCGTCACGCTCGAGAATGCGCGCATCGGGCTGCAAGACACGGAAGTGCGCGCGCCCTCGGCGGGGACGATCCTGACGCGTCCCGTCGAGGTGGGCCAGGTCATCTCCTCGCCGACGCGCGACGTCGGAGGCGGGACGCTGATCCTCACGATGGCGGACCTCACGCACGTGCGGGCGCGCGTGCGCGTCGACGAGACCGACATCGGCAAGCTCGCGCCGGGCGTACCGGCGCGCATCCAGGTCGCGGCATTTCCGGGCCGCGAATTCCGTGGCCGCGTGGAGAAAATCGAGCCGCAAGCGGTCGTGGACCAGAACGTCACGCTGTTTGCGGTGCTCATCGACGTCGGCAACGAGGACGGCCTGCTGCGCCCCGGCATGAACGTCGATGCCGTGTTCGACGTCGCGCGACGTGACGGCGTATTGCTCGTGCCGGTCATGGCGCTGCGCGCCGCGCGCGACATCGACACGACGGCCGGGATCCTGGGCCTTGATCCCGAGGCGGTCCGCAAGGACATCGGCGCGGCCCCGGCCGGGGCGGGCCGCTGGAGCGGGCAGGGGCGGCCGGGCGAGCGCAGCGACGCACTCGGACTCGGCCGCGGGCTCTGGGTCGTCGCCGTGAAGGACGGCCGCAACGTGCCGGTGCCCGTGCAGACGGGCATCACGGATTTCGATCGCGTCGAGATCACGGGCGGGCTCGCCGAGGGCGACCGCGTGCTCCTCCTGCCCACCGCGAGCCTCGTGGAGATCCAGCAGCAGATCCAGGACGTCGCGAGCCGGCGCAGCGGCATTCCCGGCCTTACCCAGAAGCCCGCGAACGCGGCGGGACCGCAGCCCCAGCCGCAGCCTCCGCGGTAGCGACGATGCCGTTCCTCGAGACGATCCGCCTCGCGCTCGACTCGATGCGCGGCAACGCGTTCCGTTCCGCGCTCACGATGCTCGGCGTCATCATCGGCGTCGCGGCGGTCATCGCAATGCTCGCGCTCGGCCGCGGCGCCAAGGCGGCCGTCGACGCCCAGCTCGCGACGCTCGGCGCGGACGTGCTCACCGTGACGACCGGCATGCGCTGGATGGGCGGCGTCGCCCGCGACCAGCAGACGCTGACGATGAAGGACGCCGATGCGCTCTCCGAAAATGCGGCGCACATATCCGCCGTCGTGCCCGAGCAGAGCGCGCGCCAGCAGGTGAAGCTCGGCGCACGGAACCTGAATCTCTCGGTGATCGGCACGCTTCCCGAGCACGCCAGGGTGAACGGCTACCAGCTCGAGTACGGCCGCATGTTCACGGCCGCGGACAACGCTTCGCGGCGGCGCGTCGCGGTGCTGGGCGGCGATGTTCCGCAACTGCTCGAGGTGCCGGCGGCGAGCCTGATTGGCGCGATCATAACCGTGAAGAACATGCCCTTCGAGGTGGTCGGGCTATACCGGCGCAAGGGCGCGGTCGGGCCCGGCAACCCGGACGACGACGTCTACATCCCGCTCGACACCTCGCGGTTTCGCGTCGCCGGCAGCGACGAGGTGCAGACCATCTCGGCGCAGGTCGCGCCGGGCCACGACCTCGCCGCGGCGATGGTGGAGATCGAGCGGGTGCTCCGGCGCGTGCACACGCTCGCGCCGGGGCGGGACAACGACTTCACGCTGCTCGACCGCCGGCAGTTCCTCGCGACCCAGCAGGAGACGACGCAGATCCTCGGATTCCTGCTCGCCGGCATCGCGGGCGTGAGCCTCGTGGTCGGAGGCATCGGGATCATGAACATCATGCTCGTCACGGTGACGGAGCGGACGCGCGAGATCGGGATCCGCAAGGCGATCGGCGCGACGCGCGGCAACATCCTGCGGCAGTTCCTCGTCGAGTCGGTGATCCTCTGCCTCGCAGGCGGAGCGGTCGGCGTCCTGCTCGGCATCGGCGTTGCGTCCGCGCTCTCGCGCTTTGCCGGCTGGCAGACCGCCATCACCGCCGACTCCCTGCTGCTCGCATTCGGATTCT
Organism: Steroidobacteraceae bacterium; assembly: GCA_035495635.1. Lineage (GTDB taxonomy): Bacteria > Pseudomonadota > Gammaproteobacteria > Steroidobacterales > Steroidobacteraceae > SCUD01. The sequence continues at coordinate 2,610 of DATJFN010000113.1, forward strand.
CCGCAGGCGTCGGCCTCCTCTTCGGCCTCTGGCCCGCCCGCCGCGCCGCAACCCTGGATCCCGTGGAAGCTCTCCGGCACGAGTAATAGAACACGCGCGGTCGGGCAGCGGGCGGGGGTCGCGAGCGCGCGACTAAGTTCCGGCGGAGCAAGCGAGCGAGCCCCGCCCGCTGCAACGACCGCCTGTGGTTTAATCTCTCTCATGGCGGAAACCGGCACGGAAGCCCGGCCGCCGTTGCTCCACGCTGACGCCGCGCTCTTCCTCGATTTCGACGGAACCATCGCAGCGTTTGCATCGCGGCCCGACGGCGTGACCGTAGACGAGCAGCTGCTCACGTTGCTGGGGCGGCTGTTCACGCGGCAGGGGGGCGCGCTCGCCCTGGTGACGGGCCGATCGCTGGCTTCGCTCGATGCAATGCTGGTTTCGGCCCGCTACGCGGGCGCGGGATTGCACGGCCTGGAGTGGCGCGTCGCATCGGGCAAGACGATCTCTTCGGCAAATCCTGTAGGAGCGCGCCGATACGCGGTCGCGCTCCGGGAACGATTCCGCGCGGACCCCCGTCTCGTCATAGAAGACAAGGGCGCCACCGTGGCCATCCACTGGCGGCAAGCGCCGGAGCGAGCGGAGGAATGCGTCGCCGCCATGCGGGAGATCGTCGCGTCGCCGGAGTTCGAGATCCTGCTCGGCCACGCCGTCGCGGAGGCGCGCCCGCGTGGCGCCGACAAGGGCTCGGCGCTGCGCGCGCTCTCGACGCATCCGCCGTTCAAGGGGCGCCGCCCGGTCTTCGTCGGCGACGACCGCACCGACGAGGACGGCTTCTTCGCCGCGCAGGAGCTGGGCGGCCACGGCGTGAAAGTCGGGCCGGGCACGACCATCGCGCGCTACCGCATCGCGACCGTCACGGGCGTGCGCGACTGGCTCGCGGCGAGCCTCGCGGCACTCGGCCCGGGAGCCGCGCGGTGAGCGGGCCGCCGACACTCGAGCTCGGAGTCACTGGCAATTGCGTCATATCGGCGCTCGTGGACCGTCTCGGCCGCGTCGTCTGGAGCTGCCTGCCGCGGCTCGATGGCGACCCGGTCTTCCACGCGCTCGTCGACGGCAACGGCAGCGCGGACGCGCGCGGCGTCTTCGAGATCGAGCTGAGCGGCCTCGAGCGCAGCGAGCAGGAATACCTGCCGAACACCGCCATCCTCGTCACGCGGCTCTACAGCGCGAACGGCTCTGCGATCGAGATCACCGATCACTGCCCGCGTTTCGAGCGATTCGGGCGGATCTTCCGTCCCCAGGCCCTGATCCGTCGCGTGCGGGCCCTGGCCGGCACGCCGCGCATCCGCGTCCGGCTCCGGCCGTCCTTCGAATACGGCTCGCTGGCGCCAGCGATCACGCACGGCAGCAACCACATTCGATACGTCAGCCCGGAACGCGTGCTGCGCCTCACGACGGATGCGCCCGTGACGTACGTGCTGGAAGAGACGCAGTTCCTGCTGGAGCGGTCGGTCAGCTTCGTGCTGGGAGCCGACGAGACGCTGGCGGACGGCGCCGAGCAGACGGCGCGCGATTTCCAGGAGTTGACAGAGGCGTGGTGGCGGCAGTGGACGCGCCGTCTCGCGATTCCGCCCGAGTGGCAGGACGCCGTGATCCGCGCGGCCATCACGCTGAAGCTCTGCCAGTTCGAGGAAACCGGCGCGATCGTCGCGGCGATGACGACCAGCATCCCGGAAGCGCCGGACAGCGGCCGCAACTGGGACTACCGGTATTGCTGGCTGCGCGACGCATTCTTCGTCGTACGCGCGCTCAACCAGCTTTCCGAAGTCGACACGATGGAGCACTACCTCCGGTACCTCGGCAACATCGTCGGCCAGGCGACGGATGGCCATCTCCAGCCCGTCTACGGCATCGCGCTCGAGCGGCGGCTCGACGAGCGCGAGGTCGCGACGCTCGCCGGCTACCGCGGCATGGGCCCCGTGCGGGTCGGCAACCAGGCGTTCGAGCATCTCCAGCACGACGTCTACGGCAACGTCGTGCTCGCGACGGCGCAGTCGTTCTTCGACCGGCGGCTGCTGCGTCCCGCCACGGACCAGGACTTCGTGCGGCTCGAGCGCGTCGGCGAGCAGGCCTACCGCGTCTACGCGACGCCGGACGCGAGCATGTGGGAGCTGCGCACGCGCGAGCGCGTGCACACGTCCTCGGCGCTCATGTGCTGGGCCGCCTGCGACCGGCTCGCGCGCATCGCGCTGCACCGCGGACTGCAGGATCGCGCCCGCCTGTGGCTCGACCGGGCGGCGGAGATCCGCCGCACGATCGAGGAAAAGGCGTTCGACGTGAAGCGCGGCAGCTTCATGGACAGCTTCGGCGGCGCGGACGTCGAGGCGGGCATTCTCCTCATGGCGGAGGTCGGCTTCGTGCCCGCGGACGATGCGCGCTTCGCCGGCACGGTGGCGGAGATCGAAAAGCGCTTGCGACGCGGGCGGCACCTCTTCCGCTATGCGGCCGCGGACGACTTCGGCGTGCCGACCACGGCGTTCAACATCTGCACGTTCTGGTACATCGACGCGCTCGCGCGCATCGGCCGGGCGGAGGAGGCGCGCGAGCTGTTCGAGGCGATGCTCGCGAACCGCAACCACGTCGGGCTGCTGTCGGAGGACATCGGACTGGAGGATGGCCAGCACTGGGGCAACTATCCGCAGACCTATTCCCTGGTCGGCATCGTCAACGTCGCGATGCGGCTGTCGCGCGGCTGGGAGGAGTTCACGTGACGCGGCCGGCGCGGCTCGTTGCGGTGTCGAACCGGGTGGGCCCCGTGCGCGGCGCCGCGGCCGCAGGCGGGCTCGCCGTCGGACTCGTGGACGCGCTCAACGAGCGGGGCGGCCTCTGGTTCGGCTGGAGCGGGCACATGGCGTCGGCCGGCAAGGCGCGCCTGCGCACCGAGAAAGCGAACGGCATCACGCTCGCGACGCTCGACCTCACGCAGCACGACTACGACGGTTTCTACAACGGATTCAGCAACAATTGCCTCTGGCCCCTCCTGCACTTCCGCATCGACCTCATGCGTTTCGAGCGCGAGGAGTTCGAGACCTATCGGCGCGTCAACGCGCGCTTCGCAGCGAGCCTGGCGAAACTGCTTCGGCCAAGCGACCTTGTCTGGGTCCACGATTTCCACCTGATTCCCCTGGCCGAAGAGCTCCGGCGCCTGCGGGTCCGGCAACGCATCGGCTTTTTCCTGCACACACCCTTCCCGCCGCCCGAGATCTTCTGCACCTTGCCCGCGCACGAGGCGATGACACGCGCGCTCTTCGCCTATGACTTGATCGGCTTCCAGACCGAAGACGACCTTGATCGCTTCCGTGCGCTGGTACGCCGCGCTTACCACGGCACCGTGCGGGGCGACGCAATCCAGGCCTTCAGGCGCGAGTTGCTCACCGGATGCTTCCCGATCGGCATCGACGTGGACCGCTTCCATCGCTTCGCCTTCACGGCGCCGGGCAGCCGCGAGTTCGCGCGCATGCATCGCGTCCTGCGCGGTCGCGACCAGTTCATCGGCGTGGACCGCCTCGACTACAGCAAGGGCCTGCTTCGACGCATGGACGCCTTCGGCCGCTATCTGGAGCTGCATCCCAAGGCGCACGGCAACGTGATCCTCCTGCAGGTTGCGCCGGTCAGCCGCAGCGGCCTGTCCTCGTACCGGAACTTCCGCCTCGAGCTCGATCGTGAGGCGGCGCGCGTGAACGGGCGCTTTGGCCGCTTCGACTGGACGCCCGTGCACTACCTGAACCGCGCGCTGCCGCGCCGGACGCTGGCGGGCCTTTACCGCGCGAGTCGTGTCGGCCTTGTGACGCCCATGCGCGACGGCATGAACCTCGTCGCGATGGAATACGTCGCCGCCCAGGACCCGGCCGATCCCGGCGTGCTCGTGCTCTCGCGCTTCGCGGGAGCGGCCAACTACCTGCGCGAAGCCCTGCTCGTGAACCCGTATGATGGCGAGGAAGCCGCCGCAGCCATGCACCTCGCCCGCGAAATGCGCATCCAGGAACGACGCCGCCGTCATGAGGCGCTGATGAAGCGCCTGCGCGACCGCGACGTCGGCCGCTGGCGCCGCGACTTCATCGCGGCGCTCGCGGCGACACCGGCGCGGCGAGGATCCCGGAAGGCGAAATGATCCTCGTGTGCGACGTGGGGGGTACGCGCACGCGCCTCGCGCTTGCCGCGAGTGTGAACGGCGCCTGGACGCTGTCCGACCTCGAAGAGAGCCCGACGACGCCCGACGTCACGGCCAAGGTGGCGCGATTCGTCGCCGGAAAGGGCGTGACCGCCGCGGCCTTCGGCGGCGCCGGCCCGAACGAGGCGGACGGCAGCATTCGACTGACCAACGCCGGCGTGTTCCTCGATCCTGCCGCGCTCGCCAAGGCTGCCGGCGTCTCCCGGACCGTCGTCATCAACGACTTTCGCGCGATTGCCGAGGCGATTCCCTATCTGCCGAAAACGTCGCTCCAGCCCTGCGGCGGCGGCGCGACGGTCTTCGGCGAGCCCATCGTCGTGATGGGACCCGGTACGGGGCTCGGCGTTGCGATCGGCGTGACGGGACCGGGCGGTTGGCACGCGATTCAGGGCGAGGGCGGGCACGCGGACCTTGCGCCGGTGGACGACGAGGAGCTCGAAGTCTGGCAAAAGCTCCGCCACGCGCATGGCCGGCTCTCGGTCGAAACCGTGCTGTGCGGGCCGGGACTCGAGCGGCTTTATGCCGCAATCGCCGGACGCTCGCTTTCACCGCCGGAAATCGACGCCGCCGCCTGGCGCGGCGAGCCGGACGCGGTGCGCGCGCATGCGATCTTCACGCGCTGGCTAGGTCGCGTTGCCGGAAACCTCGCGCTCATCGCGGGCGCACGCGGCGGTGTCTACCTCGCGGGCGGCATCCTGCCGCGCTGGCGTACGCGTTTCGACGTCGCGGCGTTTCGCGCCGCCTTCAAGGACAAGCCGCCCTACGACGCCTGGCTCGCCGCGATCCCGAGCTACCTCGTCACCCATCCGCATCCGGGCCTCCTCGGCCTCGCCGTCCTCGCCAGCGGCGCCGCATGAACGCCGCCATGGACACGATCGTCGCGGGAGCGACGCCGCCCGGACGTGGCGGCATCGGCATCGTGCGCATCTCGGGCCCGAAGACGCGGGAGATCGCGACGCAGATGCTCGGCAGCCTGCCGACCGCGCGCCACGCGTCAGTCGCCGTGTTCGCGGGCTCCGGCGGGCTCACGATCGACGTCGGCCTCGCGATCTATTTTCCCGCGCCGAATTCCTTCACGGGCGAGGACGTCCTCGAGCTGCACGGCCACGGCGGCCCCATCGTCATGGACCTCCTCGTCGCGCGGGCCGTCGAGCTCGGTGCGCGCCTTGCGCGTCCCGGCGAGTTCAGCGAGCGCGCGTTCCACAACGACAAGCTCGACCTGGTGCAGGCGGAGGCCATCGCCGACCTCATCGCCGCGGGGTCGGCCGAGGCCGCGCGTGCGGCGCTGCGCTCGCTCTCCGGCGAGTTCTCGAGCGAGATCCGCGCACTGGACCTGCGGGTCATGCAGCTGCGCGCCTACGTCGAGGCCGCGATCGACTTTCCCGACGAGGACGCGGAATTCCTCGGATCCCAGGAAGTCCGTGACCGCCTGACGGAGATCGGGCAGCGTTTCGCGGCCATCGGCGAGACGCTGCGGCAGGGCCGGGCGCTGCGCGACGGCCTGCACGTCGTGATCGCGGGCCGGCCGAACGCGGGCAAGTCGAGCCTCCTGAACGCGCTCGCGGGCTTCGACGCGGCGATCGTCACGGAGATCCCGGGCACGACGCGCGACCTCCTGCGGGAGCGCATCCACATCGATGGTCTCCCCATCCATGTCGTCGACACGGCGGGGCTTCGTGACACCGACGACGTGATCGAGATCGAGGGCCTCCGGCGCGCGCGCATGGAGATGAGCCGTGCGGACTTCGTGCTGTACGTCGTCGACGCGACGCGCGGCTACGGCCCGGGCGAAGCCGCGCAATTGCCGGCGGGGACGGCGACACTCGTCGTATGGAACAAGGTGGACCTGCCGGAGGCGCAGCCTCTGCCGCCCGCGGAGGATCGCCCCGCGATCGCGGTCTCGGCCCTGACGGGCAGCGGGCTGCCGGAGCTGCGCGACCAGCTGAAGGCCGCGGCGGGCTACCAGTCGGACGGCAGCGCCTGGTCGGCGCGGCGCCGCCACGTCGATGCGCTGGCGCGTGCGCAAAGCCTCTTCGAGCTCGCCGAGGCTCGCCTCTCCGAGCGCGCTTCCTTCGAGTTGGTCGCGGAGGAACTCCGCCAGGCGCACGAAGCCCTCGGGGAGATCACGGGCGACGCGTCGAACGACGCGCTGCTCGGCGCGGTGTTCGCCACGTTCTGCATCGGGAAGTGATGCGCCGGCCCCGGCGAACCATCGTCGCGGCGGCGGTGATGGTCGCGTTCATCGTCGCGATTCCGCGTTCCGCGCAATCCGACGCGCCCCTGTTGACGGTCGTCGCGAAGATACCGCTGCCGGATGGCAGGGGGCGCATCGACCACCTCGCCTACGACGCTGGCCGGCGCCGCCTGTACGTCGCCGAACTCGGCAACGACAGCGTGGTGATCGTGGATGTGGCCCGGCAACGATTTGAGCGCCGGGTGCCCGGTTTTGCGGAGCCGCAGGGAATCGCGTACCTGGCGGCGACCGACGCCGTGTACGTCTCGACGGCCGGTGACGGCTTTCTTCGGGCCTTCCATGCCGCCGACATGAGCAAGATGGCGAGCGCAAAGCTTGGCGACGATGCCGACAACGTCCGCGTGGACGCCACCCCGGCGCGGGTCTACGTGGGATTCGGCGGCGGTGGCATCGCCATTCTCGATCCCGGCACGCTCGAGCGATTGGGGGATATCCTGCTCCGAGGCCACCCCGAGGGATTCCAGCTTTCAGCCAGTGACGAACGCATCTTCGTCAATGTTCCCGACGCAAGGGAAATTGCCGTCATCGGGCGCTTCGGGAGAAAGCAGCTTTCCAGCTGGCCGGTGGCCGAGATGCGGGGGAACTTCCCGTTGGCCATCGACGAGGCGGGTGGCCAGGTCATCAGCGTGTTTCGATTCCCTGCGCGCATCGCCTCATACCAGGCCTCGACGGGAAAGATCGTCCGCGCCGTCGAAGCCTGCGGCGATGCCGATGACGTCTTCGTGGATGCCAGGCGGCTGCGCGTGTACGTCGTGTGCGGCGAAGGCGTCGTCGACGTGCTGAATAAAACGACGCTCGAGCGTATCGCGCGAATTCAAACCGCCGGTGGCGCCCGCACCGGACTGTTTTCGCCGGACGCCGACCTGCTGTTCATAGCGGCGCGAGCGACGCCGGACAGCGGGGCCGCCGTTTGGGTGCTTAAGCCAAGCGACTGAAGGGAAATATTAGCCGCGCCTGTCGGTCGTCGCCGCAGCGGCACCGCGTCACAAATCCGTCACTGTGACCGGCATTTCCCGCGACCGGCTGTGATTGAGACCGATTCGTCACCCGCCCCCGACTGACGCCCTAACCGCCGCTCCCTAGCATGGCTTCCCGACCCTGCACGCAACAGGACTGGGAGGTCCGCGAGTCAAATGGGTAACAACAGGTTTCTGCGCGTCGCCGTTCTCGCGGCCCTGGCCGTCCCGTTCGGCGCCCACGCCGAGGAGGTTTCCAACGAAGAGCTCCTGAAGCGCATCGAGGAGCAGGATCAGAAGATCCTCGTGCTCGAGCGCAAGCTCGAGATCCAGGACGAGGCGGCGACGTCCGCCAAGGAGTCGACGGCCGTCGTGAGCGCGGGCCCGAAGGGCTTCAGCCTGAAGTCCGCCGACGGCAAGAACCAGCTGAAGCTCCGCGGCACGCTGCACCTCGACGGGCGCTGGATCTCGGGCACGGACCCGGGCGGCACGTTCGACACGTTCACCGCGACCCGCGTGCGCCCGATCTTCGAGGGCACGTTCGCGAGCATCTACGACTTCAAGTTCATGCCCGACTTCGGCCAGGGCAAGACGGTCGTGCAGGACGCCTACGTCAATGCCCGCTTCAACCCGGGCGCGCAGCTCGAGCTCGGCAAGTTCAAGGCGCCGATCGGCCTCGAGCGCCTGCAGTCGGCGAACGACATGCGCTGGGTGCAGCGCGGCTTCCCGACGAGCCTCGTGACGAATCGCGACATCGGCTTGATGGTGCAAGGGGACCTTGGCGGTGGGCGCTTCTCGTACCAGGCCGCCTATCTCAACGGCTCGAACGACGGTGGCAGCAGCGATACCTTCGGGGACGTCGACATCAACGACGACAAGGAATACGCGCTCCGGCTCTTTACGCAGCCGTTCGCCGAAAGCGACAACTTCGCGCTCCGCGGCCTCGGATTCGGCGTCGCCGGCTCCTGGAACGACCAGGTCGGCTCGGCGACCCAGCCGCTGCTGCCATCCTTCAAGACGCCGGGGCAGTCGACGTTCTTCAAGTTCCGCGCCGCCGGCACGACGGCCGGCACGATTGCGGACGGCAAGCGCTTCCGCCTCGCGCCGCAGTTCTACTACTACGTGGGCGCGCTCGGTGTCCTCGGCGAGTACACCGAGGTGGAGCAGGATGTCTCGCGGGCCGTGCCGGCCGGGATCCGCGAGGCGACGGTCGACACGAACGCCTGGCAGCTCGCGGTCTCCTACTTCCTGACGGGTGAGGAAGCGTCTTTCAAGGGCTTCCAGCCAAAGACACGCTTCTCGCCGAGCGAAGGAACCTGGGGTGCGTTCGAGATCAAGGCCCGCGTGCAGCAGCTCAACGTGGACGACAACGCATTCAGCGGCGGCGCGGACTCGTTTGCCGACCCGCTGGCGTCCGCGAGCCAGGCCGACTCGTACGGCATTGGCCTAAACTGGTACCTCAACGAGAACCTGAAGTGGCTGCTCGACCTCGAGCACACGACCTTCGAGGGCGGAGCCGCCACCGGTGACCGCAAGGACGAGGATTCCTTCCAGCTCCGCCTCGCGATCGCTTTCTGAGAACAGGAGTCCATCCAGCATGAAGACCAGGAACGCATGGAAACGGGTGCTCGGCGTCATCGCGGGCAGCCTCGCTTTCGCCGCGACGGCGGGCGCCGCCTCGGTCGAGCTCCTCAACGTGTCGTATGACCCGACCCGCGAGCTCTATACCGACTACAACGCCGCTTTCGCCAAGTACTGGAAGCAGAAATCCGGCCAGGACGTCACGATCCGGCAGTCGCACGGCGGCTCCGGCAAGCAGGCACGCACGGTGATCGACGGCCTGCAGGCCGACGTCGTGACACTCGCGCTCGCCTACGATATCGACGCGCTGGCGAAGCAGGGCAAGCTTCTGCCGGCGAACTGGCAGTCACGCCTGCCGAACAACAGCTCGCCCTACACATCCACGATCGTGTTCCTGGTGCGCAAGGGAAACCCCAAGCACATCAAGGACTGGGGCGACCTCGCGAAACCCGGCGTCGCCGTCATCACGCCGAACCCGAAGACCTCGGGGGGCGCGCGCTGGAACTACCTCGCCGGCTGGGCCTGGGCGCTCAAGCAGCCGGGCGGCAGCGAGAAGACCGCGGAGGATTTCCTCGCAAAGCTCTACGGGAACGTGCCCGTGCTCGACACCGGTGCGCGCGGGTCGCTGACGACCTTCGCGCAGCGCGGCATCGGCGACGTGATGATCGCGTGGGAGAACGAGGCTTATCTCGCGATCGAGGAGCTCGGCAAGGACAAGTTCGAGATCGTGAATCCCTCGCTCAGCATCCTTGCGGAGCCGCCGGTCGCGGTCGTTGACCGTGTGACGCTGCGCAAGAAGACGACGGACGTCGCCCGCGCCTACCTCGAGTACCTGTACTCGCCGGTGGCCCAGGAGATCATCGCAAAGCACTACTACCGCCCGCGCGACGAGGCGGTCGCGAAAAAGTACGCGAAGTTCTACCCGGACATCAAGATGGTCACGATCGCGGACTTCGGCGGCTGGAGCAAGGCGCAGGCCGTGCATTTCAACGACGGCGGCACCTTCGACCGTATCTACGCAAAGAAGTGACCGGGGACTGTCCTCCTTTTCCGGCTCTGCGGAAAAGGGGACTGTCCCCTCCTAGGCCTTCAAGCGGTAACCGACCCCCGACTCCGTGTGCAGCAGGTCGGCGCCGGCAGGATCGCGCTCGAGCTTCTGACGCAGCCGGTGCACGAGCTGCTTGAGGAGCTGGCGATCGCCGCTGCCGCGATGTCCCCAGACGTGCGCCAGCAGCCGTTCCGCGGAGACGACGTGGCCCGCCTGGGCGACGAGGATCTGCAGGAGCCGAGTCTCGAGGCGGGTGAGGCGCACGGGCGCTCCGCCATCGATCGAGATCGAATGCGCCTCGAGGTCGAGCGCGACGCGGCCTGCCTGCACCATGTCCCCCTGCTCGATGCCGGCGCGCCGCAGCAGCGCCTTTACGCGCGCGAGAAGCGTGCGCGGGCTGAACGGCTTCGTCAGATAATCGTCCGCGCCGAGCTCGAGTGCGCGCACGAGGTCTTCCTCCTCGCCGCGCGCCGTCAGCATCATGACCGGCACTTCCGAGCGGCCGCGGATCGCCTTGCAGACGTCGAAGCCGCTGCCGGTCGGCAGGTTGATGTCGAGGATCACGAGGTTCGGCAGCTCCGCGTCGAAGACGCGCAGCGCCTCGGGAGCGTCCGCGGCCTTGACGACGCCGTAGCCGGCGTTCGTCAGCGCAAAGGCGACGAGCGCGAGCAGGTCAGGATCGTCATCGACGACGAGGAGCTTCATGCGTGGCCGATCGGCAGCGTCACCGTGAAGCGAGTATGCCCGTCGGCCGTGCGCGCCGCGCGCACTTCGCCGCCGTGCCGCTCGACGATCGACTTCACGATCCAGAGCCCGAGGCCGAGGCCGCGCGGATCCGGCTCCTGGTCGGCCGCGCGGTAGAAGCGCTCGAAGATCGACGTGCCCTCGAGTTCCGGCGCGCCGGGGCCCGAGTCCTCGACCCAGAGCTCTACGTTATCGCTGCGGCGCTCGGCGCCGATCGTGATCTCGCTGTCTTCGGGGCCAAACTTGCTCGCGTTCGCGAGCAGGTTCGTGACGACCTGCGTGAGCCGCTGCACGTCGCCCGTGATGACCGGGATGTCGTCCGGGATCGCGACCCGGATTCCCTGGCGGCGCTGGTCCAGGAGCCCGGCGATGAGGTCCTCGGCGTCCTCGACGACCTGCGCGAGCGCGACCGGCTGGCGTCGGATGCCGAGCTGGCCCGACTCGATGCGGACGCTCTCCAGGAGGTTGTCGATCAGGCGTGTGAGCCGGAGCGTGCCGCGCTGCAGCGACTCGAGGAGCTCGCCGAGACGCTCGCGCGGCATCGACTCGAGGCCGTCCAGCATCAGCTCGACCGAGGCGAGCTGCGCGGAGAGCGGCGTGCGGAACTCGTGCGAGATGTTCGCGAGCACGGAGTCGCGTGCGCGGCGGACGGCCTCGAGCTCCGTCTCGTCCCGGAGCACCTGCACCTGGAGGCTTCCCGAAGGCGCCGCGCTCGTGATGACGACGGTGCGCGGCACGCCGCCCGCCTGCAGGTACTCCGTCGACTGCGACTTGCCGTCGTCGCGCGCGGTGTAGATCGGGCACATGAAGTCGCAGGGCCGGCGTCCGTTGACGTCGCGCGGCTTGAGGACATCGCCGCAGAACTTTCCGATCAGGTCCTCGGTTGGCGCGCCCAGCATCTTGGCCGCCTGCGGGTTGAGGTAGCGGATGCGCCGGTCGGTGTCGACGGCGTACACGCCCTCGACGACGCCCTGGAGCACGGCCTGCGCCTCCGCTTCGCGGTGCCGCAGTGTCGTCGTGAGGTCGAGCAGGTTGCGCCGCATGTCCTCCATCGTGCGCGCGAGCGCTTCGACCTCCCGCGTGCCCTGTGCGGGAATTGAGGAGGAAAAGTCGCCCTGGCCGAGGCGGTTCGCGGAGCCTGCGAGCGCCTGCATCGGTGCGCCGATGCGCCGCGCGAGGAAGAGCGAGACCAGGAGCGCGACGACCGCGAGCAGGAGAGTCACGACCGCGAGCCGGCGCACGAAGGCGGAGACGGCACCCGCGACGTCCTCCGCCGGCAGACGCGCCTCGATGAGGAGCACCGCCTCGCCGGTCGATGCGAAAAGCGGCAGGCTCGCAGCGAACTGGTTGCGCGCGGGGATGGGCGCGACCGCGATGTCGCCGGTCGCGAGCGCTTCCGAGTGCATGTCGCGGTACGCCGGCTCGACCGATTCGAGGTAGGCGGTCACGGGCAGGAGGTGGATCTCCATGCCGACCTGGCGCGTCAGTTCCGCGGCGAGCCGGTCATCGAGGCGCCGCGTGGTCAGGATCTTGCCGCCCGGCAGTCCCGGGATGTCGACGAGCGCGCCGGCGGGTCCGCGTTCGCGGCTCGCGATCATGAAGCCCTCGCCCTGCTCGGCGGCGGCCTCGAAAGCCTGGGCGGTCGGCACGGGCACGCCGGCGGCGGCAACCTGGTTCGTTCCGTGGTAGAGCACGCAGGAATCGAGTCCCGCGGTCTCGCAGAAACGCCGCAGCACGAGCTGCAGCTGCAGGGCATTGCCTTCCACCACGAGGCGCGCCAACGTCGGGCGCGAGGCGAGCAGGCGCGCGGAGGTGACAGTGTCCTCGCCGACGCGGCGGATCTCGTAACGCGCCTGGTGCGCCGCGGCCCTGACGCGCGCGAGCGCCTGCGCGGAGGCCTGCTCGCGCAGGAGGCCGAGCGAGGCGAGCGCGATCGCGGCGATGGAGAAGAGGACGAGGCCCGCGGTCGTGAAGAGCAGCAGTCGCTCGAGCGAGCGTGGCTGGGCCGCGAGGCTCTGCAACCCCGCCTTCCATTGCCGTGCGAGCCGGAGGCCCGCGGCTTTCCACTTGCGCAGCAGCGGATGCAAGCTCAGTGACCTCCGCCCGAGCGCCATTCCACCAGAGTCTTGGCCACCAGGGTGAGGATCGCAAGCATCGCGAGCAGGGCCGCGAGCGCGAACGCCGCGACGAAGTTGTACTCGTTGTAGAGGATCTCGACCTGCAGCGGCATCGTGTTCGTCATGCCGCGGACGTGCCCGGAGACGACCGAGACCGCGCCGAACTCGCCCATCACGCGCGAGTTGCAGAGGATCACGCCGTAGAGCAGGCCCCAGCGGATCTTCGGCAGCGTGATGCGCATGAACGTCGTCCAAGGCCGCGCGCCGAGCGAGAGCGCCGCGACCTCCTCTTCGCTGCCCTGCTGCTGCATGAGCGGGATCAGCTCGCGCGCGACGTAGGGAAAGGAGATGAAGATCGTGGCGAGGACGATGCCGGGCACCGCGAAAATGATCTGCGCGTCATGGTCGAGCAGCCAGTTGCCGAACCAGCCCTGGGTGCCGAACAGGAACACGAGCACGAGCCCCGCGATGACCGGGGAGACGGCGAACGGCAGGTCGATCAGCGTGACGAGGAGGCTCTTGCCGCGGAACTCGAAGCGCGCGATCGCCCACGCGGCGCAGATGCCGAAGATCGTGTTCGCCGGAACCACGATCGCCGCCGTGAGGAGGGTCAGCTTGATCGCCGCGATCGTGTCGGGGTCGGAGAAGCTCTCGACCGCGGCCGCGAATCCCTTGGCGAGGGCCTGTGCGAGGATCGCGCCGAGCGGCGCGAGCAGGAGGAGACCGAGGAAGCCGAAGGACACGACGAGCAGCAGCGCGCGCGCGAGCTTCGCGCCACGCGTCATCGGCCGGGTTTCGGTGGCGACGCCCGCGCCGGCGGCCATCAGCGGCCAACCCCGATGCCGAGCCGGCGCTGGCCCCAGCTCTGCACCGTGTTGATCGCGAACAGCATCACGAAGGACATGGCGAGCATGAAGAAGCCGAGCGCCGCGGCGCCCTGGTAGTCGTACTGCTCGAGCTTGATGACGATGAGGAGCGGCGTGATCTCCGTCTTGAGCGGGAGGTTGCCCGAGATGAACACGACGGAGCCGTACTCGCCGATGCCGCGCGCGAACGCGAGCGTGAACCCGGTCGCGAGCGCCGGCATGATCGTCGGCAGGATGATGCGGCGGAACACGTGGAACCCGCCGGCACCGAGCGACTCGGCGGCGTCCTCGAGGTCCTTGCGCACCTCGATCAGCGCCGGCTGCACCGAGCGGACGACGAAGGGCAGCCCGATGAGCACGAGCGCGACGACGACGCCGATCCAGGTGTAGGCGACCTGCACGCCGGCGACGGCGAGCTTGGTGCCGAGCCAGCCGGTCGGCGAGAACACGGTCGCGAGCGCGATGCCGGAGACCGCGGTCGGCAGGGCGAACGGCAGGTCGATCATCGTGTCGAGCAGCCGCCTGCCCGGGAACTCGTAGCGCACCAGCGACCAGGCGACGATGAATCCGAACACGGCGTTGATCGTCGCCGCGAGCGCCGCGGCGCCGAAGGAGAGGCGATAGGATGCGACCGCGCGCTCGTCGAGCAGCAGCTCGATGAGCTGCGAGGGCGGGATGCCGAGCGCCCGGATTACGAGCGCCGCGAGCGGCAGCAGGATCACCGCCGACAGGAAGAACGTCGTGAACCCGAACGTCAGCCCGAAGCCGGGCAGCGGGCTCGGCACGACGATTCGCTTGCCGGCCATCTCAGCCGGCTCCGTCCGGTGCCCGCACGATCAGGACCGGGCGCAGCATCGGGCCCTCGAGCAGGCCCTTGAGCCGCGCGGTCTCGGCGTCGTCGAGCGTGTCGAGCCCGAGGACCAGCATCGAGTTCGCGTGTGCGCCGAGCTCGCGCGCGAGCTCGGCATCCGGGTCGCCGAATCGCAGCTCCGTGCGAAGGTCGAGGCCATGGTCCACGAGCGCCTTCGAGCGCGCGTCGAGCAGGATTCGCAGCCGCGAGGCGCGCTCGCGCTCGGGCGTCTCCGCCTCGTGGATGGCGAGCAGCACCGATTCCGCCGGCACGTGACGCAGGAGGCTCGCCGCGACGCCGAGCGCGCCGACGCCCGCTTCCGCGCCGGGCAGCACGACGATGCGGGCGGGAAGTTCCGCGCGCTCCGGCAGCACGAGGACCTGCGAAGCGCCGTGCGCGAGGTTCCAGAGCGCGGTGCCGGCCGCGCCGGGTCCGGCGGCGAGCACCGGCATGCCGGGCGGCGCGCTCGCGGTGCGTGTCGTGCGCATGGTGATGCGGGTCTGCATGCGAGCCGCGAGCGCCGCGAGGAAGGGCGTGTCGCGCAATGCCTCGACGGCGGCCTGGTCGCGCGCGACGGCGGTGAAGCTCGTGATCGGCGTCGGCAGGCTGTGGATGCGCCGCGCGCTCACGGTGACCTGCTGGCCGACGGCGAGCGGGTTGGCGCGCTGCTCCGGGAAGGTGCGCGAGGCGTCGAGCAGCCAGCTGCTGCCGTCGGCACCCTCGCGATCGGGCGTCGCGGGCATCGTGCCCGTCATGGGCATCCGCACGCGCAGGCGCTCGGTCGAGCCCGCGAACTGGAGCTCTTCGACGACGCCGCTGCCGACGAGGGTGAGTTCCTTCGAGACCTTACCGGTCGTGAGCTCGATTTCCTCGGGGCGGATCACAGCGACGATTTCCCGCGGGGTGACGTTCTCCGCGCCGGGGCGATCAAAGCGCAGCGCCTGCCCCTTGCGGTAGCCGAGCAGCAGGTTCGCGGCGCCGAGGAAGGTCGCGACGAAGCGCGTGCGCGGCCTCGCGTAGAGCTCGTCGGGAGTGCCGACCTCGAGCAGGCGTCCCTGGTGCATGACGCCGATGCGGTCGGCCATCGCGAAGGCCTCGTCCTGATCGTGCGTGACGAGGATGGTGCTGACGCCGAGCTCCTGCTGGATCTTGCGGATCGTGCGCCGCAGCTCCTCGCGGATCTTCGCGTCGAGCGCGCCGAAGGGCTCGTCGAGCAGCAGCACCTCGGGCCGGTGCGCGAGCGCGCGTGCGACGGCGACGCGCTGCTGCTGGCCGCCGGAGAGTTGAGTGGGAAGGCGGTCGTCCATGCCTTCGAGGGCGACGAGCTTCAGGAGCTCGGTGCGTCGCTCGAGGCGATCGGCGCGCTTCATGCGCCGCACGCGGAGCGCGAACTCGACGTTGTCGGCGACGCTCATGTGCCGGAAGAGGGCGTAGTGCTGGAATACGAAGCCGACGCCACGGTCGCGTGCGACCACGCCAGTGACATCGCGCCCGTGCAGCGAGACCCGGCCGTGGTCGATCTCGACGAGCCCCGCGATCGCGCGCAGCAGCGTGCTCTTGCCGCTGCCGGACGGGCCGAGCAGCACGAGGAACTCGCCCTGTTCGATCTCGATCGAGACGTCGTTGACGACCGGATGCGACTGATACCGCTTGGTGACCTGGTCGAGTGCGATGGACATGCGGCAAAACCTGCTGGCCCTTCAAGGGCGAACGCTGGAAAGGCTATTCCATGGGGGTATGCAGGTCAGTAGCGGGCCGGTAACAAGTCGGTGACGGGCGCGGGATTTGTGACATTGTTTGGACCACAATGCCGGCAGGGGGAGGGTTCGCATGAGAATGACCGGGATGGGTGCCTGGCTTCTCGCGTTCGTCGCACTGACCGCGGGGGCGGCGGATCAGGAGAGTTCCGAGGCCGAGCTGGTGAGGGCGCCCGTCGTCATCGACGGCCGCATCCTGGCGCATGTCCGCGGCATCACCGGCCACTCCGCCGGGGAGCGCGCAGCCGCCATCGAGGAGCGCATCGCCGCGGCTGCACGCGACTCATCGCTCGATCCCGCAAGGGTGCACGTCGAGGAATCCGAGGACGTCTCCCGGATCCAGGCGGGCGACGACCTGCTCATGGGCGTGTTCGACGCCGACGCCGCGCTCGAGAAGATGGATCGACAGGCTCTCGCCCAGATCCAGGCGCGGGTGATCCGCGACGCGATCGAGCGCTACCGCGCTGACCGCACCCCGGAGAAGCTCGTGGCCGCCACGGAATGGGCGCTCATCGCCACGGCAATTTTCGTTGCGGCCCTCATCGCCGTCTACTTCGTGACAGGCCGGATCGCGCGCTGGATGACGGCCGTACTCCGGCCGAAGGTGCTCTCGATGCGCTCGCACACGCTCGGCTTCCTGCCGGGCGACCAGGTCTGGGACTCGATCTCAGCGACCGCGCGCGCGCTGCGCTTCGTCCTGGTCGCGCTCATGCTCTACGTGTACGCGCAATACACGCTGACGCTCTTCCCGGCCACGCGCCCTGTCGGCGCGCGGCTCGCGAGCTACCTGCTCGACCCGCTGCAGACCCTGGGACGCCAATTCGTCGAAGAGCTGCCGTCGCTGATGTTCCTGCTCGTGATCGTCGTCCTGACGCGCTTCGTGCTGCGCCTGCTCAAGCTCTCGTTCGCCGCGATCGGGAGCGGCGCCGTGCAGCTGTCCGGCTTCGATCCGCAGTGGGCGGTGCCGACCTACCGCCTCGTGCGCGTCGGCGTGATCGCCTTCGCGCTGGTCGTCGCTTATCCCTATATTCCCGGCTCGGAAAGCGAGGCCTTCAAGGGGCTGTCGATCTTCGCGGGCGTGCTGTTTTCGATCGGCTCGTCCTCGTTCATCGCGAACTACATGGCCGGCTACACGCTGATCTACCGGCGCCTGTTCGCGGTCGGGGACCGCGTGAAGATCGGCGACAACGTGGGCGAGGTGCTCGAGATGCGCGTGCAGGTGACGCGCCTTCGCACCTACAAGAACGAGGAAGTCATCATCCCGAACTCGTCGATCCTGACGAGCGAGGTGACGAATTACACGTCGCTCGCCGGCAAGCGCGGCCTCATCCTGCATACGACCGTCGGCATTGGTTACGAAGTGCCCTGGCGAAAGGTGGAGGGCATGTTGCTGACGGCCGCGGAGCGCACGCAGGGCGTGCTGAAGGATCCGAAGCCGTTCGTGCTCCAGACCGGCCTCGGCGATTTCGCCGTGACCTACGAGATCAATGCGTTCGTCGGCGGCACGCAGGACGTCGCCGGCCGGTACAACGAGCTGCACGGCCACATCCTGGACGTCTTCAATGAGCACGGCGTGCAGATCATGACGCCGGCCTACGAGGGCGACCCGCCCGAGCCCAAGGTCGTGCCGCGCGAGCGCTGGCACGAATCGCCGAGCCGCCGCCCGGACGAATGACGAACGGGCCGCGGGCGGCGCGCTACTTGACCGAGTAGCCCCGCGCTTCGAGGCAGGCCGACATCCCGCGCTTGAAGGTGTCGACCTTCTGCTGCTGCGCGGCTTTCGCGGCATCCTCGTTTGCCTGCGCGGTCTGCTCCACCTTCTGCTCCTGGTCGCGCTTGTTCTTGCGCGACTGGCGGCCGCCCGCGAGGACACCGGCGGCCGCGCCGACCTCCGCGCCTTTGCCCGCGTCGTTGTCGGCCACTTCGCCGATGACCGCGCCGGCCGCGGCGCCGCGGACGGCGCCCTTGACTCGCTCACCGCCGGGACCCTGCTTCTCGGCCTCCGCGGTCTGGGCCGGCGCGGCCGCAGGCGCAGGCGCGGCCGGGTCGAAGCCATTCTGGGTGCGCGACCAGTCGTAGCACTGCGTCTCGTCCGTCGATTGCTGTGCGGCGTCCTGGTTCTTGGACGGATAGACGAAAAGGCCGACGGACGAAGCCGGCGATGGAACCGGCGCCGCCGCGGCCGGCGCCGCGGCCTGTTGAGCGCCGGACGTGACGGCGGCGGCCCCGAGGAGGCCGGCAATCAGGAGGCGGAAGGCGGTGTTCGGCGGGTTCATGGCGGCATCCTGGGGACAGTTGCGATGGCCTACGGTGCGCCCGATGATCGCCGGAAATCCATCGGACTTTGGGGCACCCATGCGGACGGGCATGCAGGCAACGGTCGTCGTCGCAATTCTTGCCGCCGCGGCGCCGGCGGGCGCCGACGAGGTCCGGGCGCTCGCAGCCGCGGACAGCCACGTGGCTGCGCACGAGGAAGCGATCGTCGGGGAACTGCGCGAGCTGCTCGCCCTGCCGAACGTCGCGACGAGCGAGGCCGACATCCGCGCGAACGCGGCACTCCTCGTGAAGATGCTGGAGAAGCGCGGCATCGCAGCTCGGGTGCTCGAAACGCCAGGCGCCCCCGCCTCGGTCTACGGCGAGCTCGCCTCGCCGGGCGCGAAGCGCACGATCCTCTTCTACGCGCATTTCGACGGCCAGCCGGTGGCGCCGGAGTCCGCCTGGAAGTCGCCGCCGTTCGAGCCGACGCTGCGCGGCGGGCGTGCCGAGGACGGCGCCGCGGCAATCGCGTGGGGTGACGCGCACTACCCGCTCCCGGACGAGGCGCGCATCTATGGCCGCTCCTCGAGCGACGACAAGGGCCCGATCGTCGCAATCCTCGCCGCGATCGATGCGCTCACCGCGGCGAAGATCCCGCGCTCGGCCAACCTCAAGTTCTTCCTCGAAGGGGAAGAGGAGGCGGGCTCGCCGCACCTCGCCGCGACCTTCGCGGCGCACCGCGAGGCGCTGCGCTCCGACCTCTGCCTCTTCGGCGACGGGCCCATAGATCCGCGCGGGCTCCCGCGCATTGCGCTAGGAGTCCGCGGGGTCGTCGGTTTCCGAGTGACGGTGTACGGCCCGGTAACGAGCCTGCACTCAGGCCACTACGGCAACGTCGCCCCGAATCCGGGCGCCCGGCTCGCGGCGCTCATCGCGTCGATGCGCACGGACGACGGACAGATCCTCGTCGAGGGGTTCAACGCGCCGCCACCGGATGCCGACGCGCTCGAGCTCGCGAAGACCGCGTTCGACTCCGTGGGCATGGTCGCTTCGGCCGGCGTCGGCGAGACGGAAAGTGGACTCGGCTATGGCGAGTCAATCCTCCGGCCGGCGCTCAACGTCACGCAGCTTCTCTACGGCGGCGCCGGCGGGCAGCGAAACGCCATCGACGCCGAGGCGACGGCGGGATTCGACGTTCGCCTCGTGCCGGGCATGACGGTCGGCGCCGTGCACGAGTCGGTGGAGGCGCACGTGCGCAAGCAAGGGTACGTGCTGCTCGACGCTCCGCCGACTGCGGAGGAACGGCTCAGGAATCCGCGCCTCGCGCGCATCGAATGGAGCGGTGAAGGCTACCCGGCCGCGGTGTCCTCGCCGACCGAGCCCTCGGTCGCGCGCGTGATCGCGGTGGCGCGCCGTGCGACGGCGGACGAGGTCCGCGTCGTGCCGCTCCTCGGCGGGAGCCTGCCGATCGCGCCAATCCGCGACGTGCTCGGCGTGCCGTTCGTGATCACGCCGACCGTGAACGCAGACAACAACCAGCACGCGCCGAACGAGAACCTCCGCCTCCGCGAATTCCGCCGCGCGATCGGCTTCTACGCTGCGCTCCTCGCCGAGGCCGGCAAGGGCTGGTAAGAAAGATTTATTTCCGGGCGAGGCCGGCTTCGACGGCCTTGAAGAGGGCGTCGAGCCCGAACGACACATCCTGGATGCGCCCGCCGACGAAAAAGCCCGGCGTCGACCGGATGCCGCTCTCGTTGCCGGTGCGGATGTGCTCGCGCACGCGCTGCAGGTAGACGTGGTCGCGGAGCTCCGCGTCGAAGCGGGCCATGTCGAGGTTCAGGCGCTCCGCGTAGCTGCGCAGGTGCGATGCCTTGAGGTGCGCCTGGTTCTCGAAAAGGAGGTCGTGCATCTCCCAGAACCTGCCCTGTTCGCCCGCGCTCTCGGACGCTTCGGCCGCGAGCTCGGCGTGGGGATGCACGCCTTCGAGCGGGTAGTGGCGGAAGACGAACGAGGCCCTTCCTTCGAAGTGCTTGAGCAGGAGTTTCACCGCCGACACGGCCTGCCGGCAGTGCGGGCACTCAAAGTCGCCGTACTCGACGACTTGGACCGGGGCATGTGCGGACCCCAGCAGGTGATCGGCGGGCCCGACCGGCACGGTCAGCGTGAAGGGCTGGTGGCTCATGGCAGGGCCAGCGTACCCCAACACGGCACGGACGGCGCAAGCGCGGGGCGCTTGTCGGGGTGACACCCACCCCTTCAAAGTAGCCGGAATGACCGCTTTCATCGTCGTGATGGTGTGCGCGATCGCGGCCGGCTGGCTCGCGGAGCGCATCCGCGTGCCCTATCCCATCGTGCTGGTGCTCGCCGGCATCGGCGTCGGGCTGGCGTATGGCGGCCTTGGCCTCGAGCTCGACCCGCAAATCGTGCTGGCCGTCGTGCTGCCCGCGGTTCTCTATCCGGCGGCGGTCAACACGTCCTGGCGCGATTTCCGCGCGCTCCTGCGCCCGATCCTCTTGCTCGCCATCGGGCTCGTGACGACGACGACCCTTGCGGTCGGCCTGGCTTTCAAGTGGCTCGTGCCGGAAGTGCCCTGGGCGGTCGCGTTCGCGCTCGGCGCCGTCGTCTCGCCGCCGGATGCCGTCGCCGCGACGGCGATCCTGCGGCGATTCCGCCTCCCGCGCTGGATCGTCACGCTGCTCGAAGGCGAGAGCCTCGTGAACGACGCGACCGGCCTCGTGCTGTTCCGATTCGCCGTCGCCGCGGCGCTCACCGGCGCATTCTCGGGATGGCGAATGATCGGCGAGTTCGGCGTAATTGCCGTTGGCGGGCTCGCAGTCGGCATCCTCGCCGGCTGGATTTCCGCGGTCGTGCAGGAACGACTGCGCGACCCGATGCTCGAGCTGTCGGTCTCGCTGACGACGCCGTTCGCGACCTACTGGCTCTGCGAGACCTTCGACGTGTCGGGCGTGCTCGGCGTCGTTGCGGTGGGCCTGTACCGGTCGCGCTGGTCGCACCTCGGCACCTCGCCCCTCGTGCGGCTGAACGTGCGCACCTTCTGGGCGGCCGTCGGCCACGTCGTCAACTGCTTCGTGTTCCTGCTGATCGGCGTCGAGCTGCCGGTGATCGCCGCCGCGCTCCTCGACCAGCAGTCGCAGTCCTGGGGCCACGTGGCCTTCCTGGTCGCGGTGCTGAGCGGCGTCGCGATCGGCGTGCGGTTCCTCTGGATCTTCACCGCGACCTACGGCGTCCGCCTGCTGGTGCCGTCGCTCCGGAAGCGCGACCCGGCCTCGGCGCGCGTCTCGACGCTCGTCAGCTGGTGCGGCATGCGCGGCGTCGTGACGCTCGCCGCCGCGCTCGCGCTGCCGCTCGTCATGCCGGACGGTTCCCCGTTCCCGGAGCGGGAGCTCGTGATCCTCCTCGCCTTCGGCATCGTTTTCGTGACGCTGGTCGGGCAGGGGCTCACGCTGCCCGCGGTGATCCGCGGGCTGCAACTCGAAAAGGACCGGTCCGCGGAAAGCGAGGCGGAAGCCGCGCGCAAGGCGATGTGCCACGCGGCGATCGAGGCCGTGGACCGGCTGGTCGCGGAAGACGGCATCCCGCCGCAGGAGGCGGAACCGGTGAAGCGCTTCTTCAACAACGTCCTGCAACATCGCCCGCGCGGCACGCCCGCGCTCGACAGCGATACGCGCCTCTGGCTCAGCGCGGCTGCGGCCCAGCGTGAGGCGCTTCTCCGGCTCTGGCGCCGCGGCGAGATCGGCGACGACGTGCTGACGCGCCTCGAGCGCGACATCGACCTCGCGGAAGCACGCCTCGCGCGCGATGACTGAGCGTGGCCGTGCCTGTCCCGATCAGGACGTCGAAGCGGCCGCATCGGCGTCGGGGTGACGCCGGCGCATGAAGAAGTAGATCGGCACGCCCGCGGCACACAGGGCGAGCGCCCAGATAAACGGCTCCCAGCCGACGCCGAAGAACGCGAAGGCCGCGAATGCGACGCCGCCGAGGCCGGCGAGCCACAGCGCCGGCGACAGGCCGGCCGGGCTCTTGCGCAGCAGGTAGAAGAGCGCGAGCGAACAGCATACGTACAGCGGCAGGTTCGCAGCGGACACGATCAGCGACAGCTTGGTGAACGCACCGACGAGCGACGAGCTGTAGTTCATGAGCCCGACGGCCGTCGCGAGCGCACCCGCCAGCAGCAGGGACGCCCAGGGCACGCCGTGGCGGTTGCTCTCCCCGAGGATCTCGGGCAGCAGGCGATGCATCGCGAGCGTGCGCGTCAGCTCGGCCGACAGCAGCGTCCAGCCGTTGAGGCAGCCGAGCCCGCTGATGACGATGAAGAGAGACAGCCAGCGGCCATTGCCCGGGCTGATCAGGTGGTCGAGGATCGTGACGAAGGGCGCGTCGGAGGCGGCGAGCGTCGACTGCGGGACGACCAGGATCCCGATGGTGACCGCGGCGACGTAGACGATGCCGACGAACAGGATTCCGATCAACGTCGCGCGCGGGATCGTCTTCTCGGGATTCGTGACGCGGCTTGCCGCGACGGCTGCGGACTCGAAGCCGAGCATCGTGTACAGCGCCACCGCCGCCGCCCCCATCGATGCGTGGAGGGTGATCGGATTGGTCGGCAGGTTCGAGGTATACGCTCCCGGGCTCGAAAGGATCGACACGGCGCCAACGACCGTCACGAGGATGAGCGGGACCACCTTGAGCAACGAGGTCACGACTTGCACGCGCCCGCCGCTTCGTACGCCGAGGAGGTTGACGCCGACGAAGACCCACATGAATGCAACAGCGATGACCGCGGGCGGCACTGCCCGCAGGCCCGGGAACACGTTCAGGAAGTAACCGGTGGTGCCGATCGCAAGCACGGGCAGCGTCACCCAGCAGGAGATCCAGTAACTCCAGAGCACCGGGAACGCGAGCGACTCGCCGAGGGTCTGGCGCACGTAACCAAAGGGACCGTCCGCCTGCGGCAGCTTTCTCGCAAGGGCAGCGAAGCTGATGGCAAGGCAGACGCAGCCGACGATGACGGCGATCCAGCCGGTGAGCGCGTTGAGCCCGAACGGCGCGAGCGCCGCGGGCTGCATGAAGATGCCCATGCCGATCGTGTTGCCGACGACGAGTGCCGTCGCCATGCCGAGGCCGAGCTGGCGCGTGCTGGTCATTTCGAGTTCCCCTGGCTCACCATCTCGCCCTGCTTGATGACGCCCGAGATGTGGAGCAGCTGGTTGATGTCCTGGAGCGGGTCGCCCCCGACGGCGATCATGTCGCCGTACTTGCCGGGCGAGATCGACCCGAGCTCCTGGGAGCGGCCAAGGGAGGCGGCGGCAGAAGTCGTCGCGGCGCGGATCGCCTCGAGTGGGGTCATGCCGTATTTGACCATGTAAGCGAACTGCTTGGCATTGTCGCCATGCGGATAGATGCCGGCGTCCGTCCCGAAGGCGATCCGGACCCCCGCCTTGACCGCCTTGGCGAATGCCTGGCGCTGGATGTCGGTGGTCTCGCGGTTCTTGCGCATGATCTCCTCGGGCCAGCGGTCCCGCGTCCCGACCTCCTCGGTGTAGTCGCCGTTGTAGATGTCGGCCACCAGCCAGGTGTCGTGCTGGAGCATCAGCTGGATGCCCTCGTCGTCGAGGTAGGAGCCGTGCTCGATCGTGCGCACGCCCGCGCGGATCGCGTTCTTGATGCCTTCGGCGCCGTGCGCGTGCGCGGCAACGAAAGTGCCGGCCTTCGCGGCCTCGTCCACCGCGGCGTGGATCTCCTCCTCGGAGAACTCGGGCTTCGAGGGCGTCGTGCCGGCGGTGAACACCGCGCCGGTCGCAATCACCTTGATGAAGTCAGCGCCGCCGGCGAGCAGCTCCTTCACCCGCTGCCGCACCTCGGCCGGGCCGCGCGCGACGCCGCGTCGCATCTCCTCGGGAATCACGACGCCCTCGGCCTCGGACTGGCCGATCACTTCGCCGCCGCCGCCGGGCGCGGTGACGTACGCCCCGGCCACGTACATGCGCGGGCCCTCGACCTGGCCGGCGTTGATGGCGTTCCTGAGCGCGACGTCGACGAACGCGCGGTAGGTGCCGACGTCGCGCACGGTCGTGAAGCCGGCGTCGAGGGTCGCGCGAGCATGCGCGACGCCCATCAGCGCATCGCGCGCCGCGGAGCTCGAGAGCGGCGCGGTGATGTCCGCGGAGCTGATGTCGCCGACGAGGTGCGTGTGCAGGTCAATGAGACCGGGCAGCACCGTGTACGCGGACCAGTCGACGAAGCGGCCGCCGCTCCGCGAGTTCGAGGTCCACGGCGTGACGGAGACGATGCGTCCGTCCTCGATGCGGATGGCGCGGTCCGGCAGATATTGGCCGTGCTCGACGTCTAACATCTTTCCCGCGCGCACGACGACGGTTTCTGCGCCGGCGGCGGACGCAAAGCCAATCGCGGTCAAGGCGGCGAGAAACGCCGCGCGGATGAACTTCATCGAATGGCCTCCCTGAGGCGGATGCTGATTGTTGCTGGTAGCATGGCGGCCCCGGAGTGGAAGCCGGTCACGTTTCCGGCGAGGTTGCATCATTTGGCCATCGGATTCCGCGCGTTTCGTAGCATCCTGACACTGTTCGCGGCTTTTGCCACTTCCACGGCCCTCGCAGGCCCCCGGGCGCGGGACCTCGGCGTTCCCTTCGAAGGCGATCCCGGTCCCCTCAATGCGATCACCGACGTTGCCGGCGTGACGGTCGGCCAGGTCACGCTGATAGAGGACCTCGCCGACGGCCACAAGGTCCGCACCGGCGTGACGGCGATCCTGCCTCGCGGGCGCGACACCATCACGACGCCCGCGTTCGCAGGTTCGTTCGTACTGAACGGCGCGGGCGAGATGACGGGCCGGGCATGGATCGATGAATCCGGGATGCTGGACGGCCCGGTGATGCTCACGAACACGCACAGCGTCGGCACGGTGCACGAGGCGACGATCGCCTGGCGCGTGAAGCACGGCAACCCGGACGCTTCCGGCTACTGGTGGTCGACGCCGGTCGTCGCCGAGACCTGGGACGGAGAGCTGAACGACGTCAACGGCTTCCACGTCAGGCCCGAGCATGTGTTCGCCGCGATCGACGGCGCAAAGGGCGGTCCGGTCGACGAGGGCAACGTCGGCGGCGGCACCGGCATGATCTGCCACATGTTCAAGTGCGGCATCGGCACGGCTTCGCGCCGCATCGAGGTCGATGGCCACGCGTACACGTTGGGCGCGCTGGTGCAGGCGAATTACGGCGCGCGCTCTTCGCTTCGCATCGCGGGCGTGCCGGTCGGACAGGAGCTCCCGACCAAGGCGCAGCGCGGGGCAGCGGACACCGGTTCGATCATCATCGTGATCGCGACCGACGCCCCGCTCCTGCCGCACCAGCTCGACCGCATCGCGAAGCGCGCCGGCATGGGCCTCGCGCGCATGGGCTCCTACTCCGGCAACGGGTCGGGCGACATCTTCGTGGCGTTCTCTACGGCGAATTTGAAGGCGATGCTCGGCAAGGGGCCGCTGGCGGCGGAGTTCGTCGACAACGACAGCCTCGACGATCTGTTCGAGGCCACGGCGCAGGCGACGGAGGAGGCCATCGTCAACTCGATGGTTGCGGCGCGCGACATGACCGGCAACGACGGCCACGTGGCAAAGGCGCTGCCGCACGACGTGCTTCGGGCGCTCCTGAAGCGCTACGGCCGCTCCGGCACGACCCCGAGATAGAGCCCGTACCAGTCGAGCATCCGCTGCATGCGGTCGCGGAGGTAGCTCGGCACCGTCAGGCCGTGGTACTCGTTCGGGTAGATCACGAGCCGCGTTGGAACGTCGTTGGACTTCAGCGCCTCGTACATCTGCATCGAGCCGACGCACGGGACGTTGTCGTCGAGCTCGTTGCAGAGGAACAGGGTGGCGGTCGTGATCTTGTCCGCGTGGAAGAACGGATAGCTCACGTGCTCGAAAGCCTCGCGGTCCCGCCAGGGCAGTCCGAGCTCCAGCGCGTACTCGCGGATGTACATGTCGACGCCCCACATGCCGAACATGTTGGCGGCGCCGGCGCTCGCGACGGCGGCCTTGAAGCGCGGGTCGCGCGAGATCACCTGGTCGGTCAGGATGCCGCCGTAGCTGTGGCCGCCAACGCCGAGCCGGTCGGGGTCCGCGATGCCTCGCTTGACGACCTCGTCGACGCCGGCGAGCACGTCCGCCGTGTCGACGTTGCCCCAGTTCGCGTAGATTGCCTTCGCGAACTCGAAGCCTCGGCCTGAGCTGCCGCGCGGATTGACGCCGATCACGGCATAGCCGTTCGCGGCGAACACCTGCCAGTCCTCCATGAACTCGTGGCTGAACTGGTAGACCGGGCCGCCGTGGATACGCAGGATCGTGGGATAGTTGTGGCCTTGCACGTAATCGACCGGCTTCACGAAGAAGCCGTCGATCGAAGTGCCATCGGCGCTCTTGAAGGTGATGTCCTCGACCGGGGCGAGCTTGCGCTTCGCGATCCACTCGTTGTTGTCGGCGAGGAGGCGGAGCCCCGCCGGCTCGACGGCCTCGATCCGGTAGGGATGCGCATCGTCCGACCCGAGCACCGCGATGTGCCCGTTCGCCGCGACGTCGAACGCGAAGTCGAAGCGCGGGCCCGAGGTCAGCGGCGTGACGGTGCCCGTCGCGAGGTCGATGCGCGAGAGATGCGTGACACGGCTCTCCTCGATGAGCGCATAAAGCGACTTGCCGTCCTGCGCGAACCGCGGCTTGGTGTGGAATCCGTCGGTCCCGAGCGGCCGCGTCACGGCGCCCGTGCCGACGTCGATGACGGCGAGCGACCAGGGCGAGTAGTAGATCCACTTGTCCTCGCCCTGCTGCAGGTACGCGATGCGCTTGCTGTCCGGGCTCCAGGCGGGACGCGACTCGAGGCCCGGCTCGTTGTCGGAGCCTGTAAACGTCGTGACCTGCTTTTCCTCGGCGCCGGCGCGCGCGTCGATGACGTAGAGGTCCCAGTTGAGTGCGCGATCCGCCTCGGGGCCTCGCTTCGTGACGAACGCGATTCGCTTGCCGTCCGGCGAGAAGACCGGCATCTCTTCGTCGTTCGCGCCCTTCGTGAGCTGCGTCGCCTTCTTGCCGGCGACGTCGAATAGATAGAGGTGCTTGCGGAGGTCGGTCACCCAGCCGTGGTAGTCCTCCTTGAAGTAGTAGCGGTTGATGACGATGGGCGGAGGCTGCTTCGGCTCCTCCGCGCCCTCGGGCCGCTTCGGGTCGTCCGCGATGACCGCGAGCCGCGCGCTGTCGGGCGACCAGTCGAAATCCTCGACGCCGCCGGGGAATTTCGTCAGCGACTCCGCCTCGCCGCCATCCGACGGCATGATCCAGACCTGAGTCTCGTCGTCGTCATTGCCGCGATCCGAGAGGAACGCGATCCAGCGCCCGTCCGGGCTCACGGCCGGCTGGTATTCGTCGTTGTCCGGTGTGTGCGTCAGCCGGTGCTTGCCGCTGCCGTCCCAGCGCGCGCGCCAGAGGTCCGATTGCGCGGAGTCGGATTCAAAGTTCGCCTCGCTGACGCTGTACACGACCCATGCGCCGTTGGGCGAGAGGTCGAGGTCAGACAGGTTCGCAACACGCGTGAAATCGTCGAGGCTGAACTTCATTGGCTCGGCCGCGGAGGCGGTGAACGCGATGACGGCGCCGGCGACGAGGCCTGCAAGATTACGGATCCTGGTCATGGCGAAGCGATTCCTTTCTTCGTCGCGAGCGTCCGGAACTTCGCGCGCGCCTCTTCGAGATAGGCGAGCGTGTCGGATTTTTCCTGTTCGCTGTTCCAGCCGCCGCGGGCGTTGGCGGCCTCGATCACGCGGTCCATCCAGGCGGCGAAGTAGGCGGCATCTTCGGGCGCGGCCGGCGCGAGCGCGTCGACGTAGATCGGGCTCGTCGTCGCGTACGGGTAGAGGTCGAGCACCCAGGGATGCGCCCGGTCGTTGAAGGCGCGCAGCAGCACCCAGCCGCCCTTCAGGTCGACGTCCCCGCGCCAGTCGAAGCGCGTGCGATCGCCGGCAAGCTTGAACGCCTTGATCACGCGCCCGTTCTGCACGAGCTCGAGGTGGTCCATGGGGACGGGCGAGCGCATCGCGAGGCGCACCGGGAACCTGCCGGCGCGCGGCAGCACATCGCCCGGCTGCTTGCCGTCGATGCGAAGGCCGAGGAGCGCGGAGTTCGACACGAACGTGTGACCGCCCTTCAGCGCGGTGGTCAGCGCTTTCGGCGTGCGCTCGCCGCCCGTCTGGAGGAAGACGCGCACGAGGCCGATCGGTCCGCGAAGCGAAGCGTAGTTCGCCATCGCATCGGTGCCCGCGCCCGCCGGCAGGCGATAGCCGAGGTTGAGGAAGCGGTACCAGATGCCCGCCGTGATGTGGTGGTCCGAGAAGCCCATCACCTCGATGTAGTCGAGCTTGCCGTGCTCGACGTCGGCCGGCAGCTCGTAGGAAAGGACCTTTTCCTTCGGCGGATCGATCGGCAGGTCGGCGACGTGCACGTAGCCGACCAGCCCGCCCTGCGCATGCGCGAGGTCCGCGATCGCGCCGTTGTGCGGCCAGGGGCTCGCGAGCGCGGTGTGCCGATAGCTCGTGTAGTCAGGCAAGAGATAGTGATCTTCGAGATTGAGGAGACCCATGTGGCCCCAGAAGCTCGTGTGGTACTCCTGCGCGTGGAAGACCATGCGCTTTCCGCTCGCGGGGTCCGCCGCGCCGCCCGCGCGGAAGTACGAGATGTCCGGGATGCGCTCTTCCTTGTTGACGAGGAGGTTGTAGACGACGTCGAGGTCCTCCGCGTCCTGCTGCGCGAGCAGCGTCTCCGGCGTGGAGCGGTAGTGGCCGCCGTAGTTCATGTGCACGTGCAGGTCGGCGGAGAAGAATTTCCCGAACTCGGGCGGCAGGTCGTTGTCCTCGAGCGTGATCGGCAGCTCGGCCGTGTTGCCCGCAGCGAACTCACGCACGATCAACGCGGGCTTCCGGCGAAAGCCATTCTCGACGTGAATCGTCGCCTTGCCCGCGGGAATCTTGACGTGGCAGGCATGCATTTCCGCGGGACAGTGGAAGTAGTGCACCTCGCTCGGGAACTGCGCATGGTCGTACAGCTCGTCGCCATGCATCCAACGGTCCGAAGGAGCGTGCCAGCGCCCGTCGCTGCCGAGAACCGAAATACGGGCCGCGACGCGCAAGCCCGCTGCGTCGACGGGCCGGATCAGCAGGAAGGCGGCCGGCTGCTGTCGACGAATGTCCGTGGGCTTGATCGGCGTGCGCGCGCCACCGAAGGTGTCCTGGATCCAGAGCGAGGTGTTGCCGCCCTCGTTGCTGATGTAGGCGATGCGCTTCCCGTCTCGTGACCAGCGCGCGTTCCGGCGGTCGAAGTCGCCGTAAGTGAGGGGCAGCGGCGCGGCATCGTCCGTCGTCGTCAGCCAGAGCTGATGCCACTGCCCGCCGCTGTAATTGGAGAAAAGAATCCGCTTACCGTCCGGCCCGACTTCCGGTCGCGCCGCCCAGCTCGTCTCGAGCTGGTGCTTGTCGAGGCAGGCGATTGCGGCGTCCGCGATCGCAATCGAGCAGATCTTGCCCGTGCCCCAGGGAATCTCCGTGTTCGTGACGAACCAGACGCGCGTTCCGTCCGGCGACCACGACGGATTGATGAAGTGATCGTGGCTCGAGTAGTAGTACCTGTCGATCCGGCTCTCGCGCGGCGAGACGAGGAAACGCTCTTTCGCGAGCCCCGCGGGCGTGAGATCGGCGATCTTCAGGCCGAAGTGGCCCGTGCCGCCCGTCGAAACGAAGACGATCTGCCGGCCATCGGGGGAAATGCGCGGCTCGAGGTTGACGCCGCCGTTCAAAGTGAGCGCCTGCTCGCCGCCGCTTTCGAGGTCATGGCGCCAGAGTTCGAATCCCTTGCCATCGTAGCGCGTGAAAACGACGGAGTGTCCGTCCAGCGAAGCGTCCGGCTGATGGTCGTATGCGGCGGCCGGATGCGTGATTTCGTTCGCCTGCTCGGTGCCGATTTTCTGGCGCCAGAGCGAGCCGTCCATTGCGTAGACGATTTCGTCGCCCGACGGCATGAAAGCGGCCGAAGAAGGGCCTGTCGTCAGCTGCGGGATGTACAGCTCGCGCCAGTAGTAGCCGTGCGGCAGCGCGACCTGGGACAGGACCGGCTCGCGCCCGGCTCCTGCCGCCGCCGCGGCGAAGAGCGGGGCGAGCAGGAGAAGGGCGCGGGCCGCGGGCCTCACGCCTTGCCCGCCAGCGCCTCGTCGAGGGATTGCCTCAGGTATCCGATCGCCTCGTCGACTTCCGCCTCCGTCACGCAGAGCGGCGGCATGAAGCGCAGCGTCGACACGCCGCACGACAGGAGCAGGAGCCCGTTCTGGTAGGCGCGATGCAACAGGCGGTCGACCATCGCGCGGGCGGGCGAACCGTCCGCCTCGATCATCTCGACGCCGATCATGAGGCCGCGGCCGCGGATGTCGCCGATACAGGGATAGTCCGGCTTGAGCTCGGCGAGCCGCTTCATGAAGTGCGTGCCCACCTGCGCGGCGTTCTTCACGAACTGCTCGCGCACGATGTCGATGGTCGCGTTCGCGGCGGCGCAGCAGACCGGGTTGCCGCCGTAGGTGTTGCCGTGCGCGCATTTCTTCCACTGCTTCATGAGGCTCGCGCGCGCGACGACCGCGCCGATCGGCATCCCGGAGCCCAGGCCCTTCGCAAGCGTCATGATGTCGGGCGTGACCCCCGAGTGCTGCGCGCAGAACATCTTGCCGGTGCGGCCGATGCCCGATTGCACCTCGTCGAACACGAGCAGGATCCCGTTCTCGTCGCAGATCTGGCGCAGGCCCTGGAGGAAGCCGTCCGGTGGCACGAGGTAGCCACCCTCGCCCTGCAGCGGCTCGACGACGATCGCGGCGACTTCCTGCGCCGGGACATTCCTCTCGAACAGCATGCGGATGTAGTCGAGCACCGCCTTGCCCTGGTCGTTGCCGGCAAAGAGCGGACGGTAATTGTTCGGGTAGGGCACGTGCGTGACGCCGGGCATGGTCGGGAAGAAGCCCGCCTGCTGCGTGTACTTGCTGGACGTGAGCGAGAGCGAACCCATCGTGCGGCCGTGGAAGCTGCCGAGGAAGGCGATGATCCGCTGGCGCTTGGTCACGTAGCGCGCGAGCTTCAGCGCGCCTTCGACCGACTCCGTGCCGGACTGGCAGAAGAAGACCATGCCCGGCTCGGCGAGCGGCACGATGGCGGAGAGCCGCTCGGCGAGGGACGTCATCTCCTCGTGCCAGTAGTCGCTCGAGATGTGGATGAACTTGGCGGCCGCATCCTGGATCGCCTTGACGACGCGCGGGTGCGCGTGGCCGGTCGCGCAGACCGCGATGCCCGCCGCGAAGTCGAGGAAGCGGTTGCCGTCGACGTCCCAGGCCTCCGTCCCCTTGCCATGCGAGATCACGAAGGGGTAATCGCGCGGGTAAGAGGGCGAGGCGACCTTGCTGTCGCGCTCGATCATGGCGCGCGACTTCGGGCCCGGCAGCTCGGTCTTGATGTGCGGGTTCTTGAATGCGCCTGCGGCGCGGGCGGATGCGTTCATAGCGGAAGCCTCACTGGTTCACGATGCGCGGCGGCGGTGCGGGCCTCGAGCGCGCGGAGCGCCGCGAGCTCGGGTGGCCCCGGCGCCGCGCAGGTCTCGAGTTCAGGCAGCACGGCGAGCGGCCAGCCGACGGCGGCGCGCGCTTCCTCTGCCGGGATTCCGGGATAGACCGCGGAAAGCGCGAATTCTCCGGATTCGCCGTGCGGTTTCAAGATGCCGACGTCGGTGACGATCACGGAAGGGCCGCGACCCCGCGCGCCGCTCTTCGCGCGGCCGGCGAAGTGCCCGCCGCTCGTCTGGAAGTCGAGCTGCTTCACGAAGCTGCGAGGCGTCGCCTTCATCACGATGAGGACATCGCGCGCGTGCGCCGCGATCTCGGTCGCGCCACCTGCGCCCGGCAGGCGCGTCTTCGGCTTCTCGTAGCTGCCGATCACGGTGCTGTTGAGGTTCCCGAATCGGTCGATCTGCGCGGCGCCGAGGAAGCCGATGTCGATGCGCCCGGCCTGCAGGTAGTCGCTGAAGATGTCCGGCAGCGGGATCACGCAGGTCGCAGTCTCGGCGAGCTCCCCGTCGCCGATCGAGAGCGGAAGCACGTTCGGCCGCGTGCCGATCGTGCCCGACTCATAGATGAGGACGAGGCTCGGCGCGTGCGTCAGGCGGGCGAGATTGCAAGCCGCACTCGGCAGCCCGATGCCGACGAAGCATACCTGCCCGTCACGGAGCAATCGCGCCGCCGCAACCGTCATCATCTCGTCGCGCGTATACGAGCTCACGCAAGCACTTCCAGCCGCCACGACGTACGACGGGCCGCGTGGTCGGCGCGCGTAGTTCGCCGGCGGGACCCCCCTCGTTCGCTCAGAAGAACGGACATTCGCTCACTCGGGGGTCCCGCTACGGCTCGCCCGCGCGCGCCCGCTGTGTCGCGGCGCATCATGCAGCCTCGCGAAGGCTGGCGAGGAACGCGCGGTGATCGCGAGTTGCCCGGACGTGCCGGTCTATCCACGCGGTGAACTGCCCGCGGTCGCGCGCGATGGCGTCCCACTTCAGGTAGAAGTCGTTATCGCGCGCGTAGTCTCCGTGCGCGTAGGATGGCCACGCGCCGCCCGGGCACACCGAGATCGCCGTCACCGTGAAGTGCGGCAGAACGATGTTGTTCATGGCGGGCGGCAACTCGTCGACGACTTTCTCGACTGTGATGAGGAGCTTTTTGGCCGCGAAGCCAGCCTCGCGCGCAGCACCGACGATGCCGTCGATCGCGACGTTGCCGCGCTTGTCGGCGCGCTGCGCGTGCAGGATCGTGACGTCCGGATTGACCGCCGGCACCGTCGCGATCTCCTCGCCCGTGTAGGGGCAGGTCACGTGCCGGATGCGCGAATTCTTCCCCGGCAGGTCGGTGCCGATGTAGCCGCGCAGCATCCCGAACGGCAGCCGCGCTGCACCCGCGCGGTAGGCGACGGCCATGGCCGCATGGCTGTGTTCGTCGATCTCGAGGGGTCGTGGCCAGTCGTTCTCGACCGCGTCGCGCAGGCGATGCAGCGAGCCGACGCCGGGATTGCCTCCCCAGGAGAACGTCAGCTTGCGCG
Organism: Steroidobacteraceae bacterium; assembly: GCA_035495635.1. Taxonomy (GTDB): domain Bacteria; phylum Pseudomonadota; class Gammaproteobacteria; order Steroidobacterales; family Steroidobacteraceae; genus SCUD01. The sequence goes on from DATJFN010000113.1 coordinate 36,438, forward strand.
CGGCGCCGACGCCGATCAGCTGGTCATAGATGAGGTCCGGCGTCATCCGGACGAGATGCAGCCCGTTTCGGCGCTGGCGGATCAGCTCGTGGCCGGCCGCGAACGGAATGAGGTGCGTGAAGCCCTCGAGCGCGAGGCAGGCGCCGTCGGCGACGTGCTTCGCGATCGAATCCGCGAGCGGCAGGAATTCCGCCATTCAGTCCACCACGGTCCGGGACTGCTCGCGGAGGTAAAGCGGGAGGTAATACGCGGAGGCGATCGCCTTGCCCGACGAACCGGAGCCTTTCCATCCGCCGAAGGGCTGGTAACCGGGCCAGGCGCCCGTCGTCGCGCCCGCGCCGCGGTTCGCGTAGATCACGCCCGCCTGAATGCCGTCCTGGAACCAGGGAATCTCGTCCTTTGAGCCGTAGAACCCGGCCGTAAGGCCCATGTCCGTGTCGTTCGCGAGGCGCATGGCGTCCTCGCGGTCGCGATAGCGATGCACCATCAGGATCGGCAGGAACATCTCGTGCTTCCAGAGGGGATCGGAGAGCTCAGCCTCCGCGAGCACCGGTTCCACGTAGTAGCCTCGCGCGAACATGCCCTCCGAGGGCTGTTTGCCGCCGCGGCGGAATTTCGCGCCGCGGCCCTTCAGGTCCGCGACGTAACGCGCGTACGACTCGTGCGCGCGCTTGTTGACGACGGGGCCGAGGCCGGTCGAACGCTCGGCGGGGTCGCCGATCTTGATCTTGTCGATCTCCTTCTCGATCTTGCCGAGGAGCGCATCGGCGACCTTCTCGTGCACGTAGAGTCGCGAGAGCGCCGAACATTTCTGCCCGCCCATGCCGTAGGCCGAGCGCGCGATGCCTGCGGCGGCGCGGTCGAGGTCGGCGTTCTCGGTGACGATCGCCGGGTTCTTGCCGCCCATCTCGGCGATGTACGGCCGCGGGTACGCGCCCTTCGCGATCTCGCCCATGATCGCGCGGCCGACCGCGACCGAGCCCGTGAACGTGATGCCGGCGACGCGGGCGTCCTTTACGAGCTGCTCGCCGATTTCGGCACCCGGACCGTTGACGTAGTTGAAGACGCCCGGGGGCAGCCCGGCGTCACGGATGCAGTCGGCGAGCAGCCTTCCAGCCCAGGGCGTGTCGGTGGCGCACTTGAGCACGACGGTGTTGCCGGTGACGAGCGCGGCGGCGACGGGGCCTGCCGCGAGCGCGATTGGGAAGTTGAACGGCGCGATCACGGCCCAGACGCCATAGGGGCGCATCACGCTCTTGTTGCGCGAGACGAAGACGTTCGACGGGTCGTTCGGCAAGTCGAACTCGTAGCCCTTGTGCGATTCGAAGTCTTCCGCGTAGACGTTGAAGAAGTCCACGCACTCCTGCGCCTCGCCGAGCGCCTCGAGCCGGTTCTTCCCAACTTCGAAGACGAGCGCCGCCGCGATCTCGTAGACGCGCTCCTCGAGGATGCCCGCGACCTTGCGCATGAGCGCGACGCGCTTTGCCATGCCGGCGTCGCGCCATCCGGCGGACGCGCGCTGCGCGGCCGCGATCGCCGAGTCGACTTCCTTCGCGTTCGCGTGCGGAAAGCGGCCGATGCTGATCTTGCTGTCGATCGGGCTCAGGCGCTCTTCGGTCGCGGCGGCCGTAACGTCCTTGCCGTCGATGAACATCGGATGCGTCTGGCCGAGCCGGCCGCGGACCTTGGCGAGCGCCTTTTCGAAGCGCTCGTGCATCTCCTCGGGCGGGTTGAACATCGTGGCGTAAGTCAGGCGAAAGCTCATGAGGCGCGCTCCAGGGACGCAGGGAAGAAACGGGCAAGCAGTCGGTCGAGAAGGTTGAGCGCCGAGGCCAGCTCGGACTCGGCGATGACGAGCGGCGGCGCGAGGATCAGGAGGTTCCCGCGCGAGCCGAAGGAGACGCCCGCCTCGCGTGCGGCCGCGAGCAGCGACTTCATCGCCTCGGTCTGGCCGGGCCAGGGGGCGATCGGCGCTCTTGTCGCGCGGTCGGAGACGAGCTCGACGACGGCGAAAAGTCCCTTGCCGCCGCGCACGTCGCCGATCACGGCATGGCGGGTCGCGAGCTTCTGCAATTCGGAGAACATGCCGGCGCCGAGCCTGCGCGAGCGCTCGATCAGCTTCTCGTCGCGGTAGGCATCGATCGCCGCGACGCCGGCGGCGCAGGACAACGGGTGTCCGCAGTAGGTCAGGCCGCCGTAGAACATCTCGCGTTCGATCTTCGCGTACACGTCGGCGGACAGGAGCACGGCGCCGAGCGGAGCGGCGGCGCCGGTAAGCCCCTTCGCGACCGTCATGAGGTCGGGCTGGTTTTCCGCGCCATAGCGCTGCCAGGCGAACCAGTCGCCGCACCGGCCGAAACCACTCATGACCTCGTCTGCAATGAGGAACACGCCGCGCTCGCGCGTGACGCGCCGGAGCTGCGGCCAGAAATTGTCCGGCGGCACGATGCCGTTGCTGCCGGCATCCACTTCCATCAGCACCGCAGCAACGCGAGCCGCGTCTTCGCGGTCGATGGCCTCGGCGACGGCGCCCGCCGCACGGCGGCCGCAGTCTTCAGGCGTCGAGGTGCCCCACGGACAGCGGTAAGCGTAGGGCGGCGGCACGTGGCGCACGCCCCAGGCCTCGGCATCCACCTGGTGCGCGGTCCGCGAGTCGCCCGACAGCGCCATCGGCATGTAGGTCGCGCCGTGATAGGAGCGGTCGCGCGTGACGATGATGCCGCGCGATTTCTTCGACGCATGGCGCGCGATCCGCACCGCGTTTTCGTTCGCGTCGCCCCCGCCGAGGGTGAAGAAGACGCGCCCGCCCTCGAACCCGGAGACCTCGAGCAGGCGCTCGGCGAGCGCGCGGCGGGACTCGGCGCCCCAGGCCGCGGTCACGAATGCGAGCTTGTCCGCCTGCGCCTTGATTGCGGCGACAACCTTCGGGTGCTGGTGGCCGAGGTTGCTGCATTCGACGAGGCTCGACATGTCGAGGAGCTCGCGGCCGTCCTCGAGGAGAAGCTTCGCGCCGCGGCCGCCGACGACCGTCGGGGCGTTCCAGTCCCCCGGCACGCACCAGCTGTGCAGCACGAAATCCCGCTCGTTGGGCATCCGGGCATTGTCTCAAACCGACGCGTCCGGGGCGACTGACCCGGCGGGCCGGTCGGCGGGCGCCTCCGGCAGGCCACGCCGGCGCAAAAGCCGAAATGCGGCGGGGATGACGAACAGGGACAGCAGAGGCGCCGTGAGCATGCCGCCGATCATCGGCGCGGCAATCCGCTGCATGACTTCCGAGCCTGCGCCGTGGCTCCACATGATGGGCAGGAGGCCTGCGACGATGACGGTCACCGTCATGGCCTTTGGCCGGATGCGCAGCAGCGCGCCCTCGCGGATGGCGTCGTCGAGCAGCTCGACCGTCGGCTGCTGGCCCGAGGCGAGACGGTCCTCCCAGGCCTGCTTCAGGTAGAGCAGCATCACGACGCCGAATTCGGCCGCGACGCCGGCGAGCGCGATGAATCCCACGGCGGTCGCGATGGAAAAATTGTGCCCGAGGATCTCGACGAGCCAGAAGCCGCCGATCAACGCGAACGGGAGGCTTGCCATGACGAGGAGCGCCTCGTCGATGCGCCTGAAAGTCAGGTAGAGGAGCACGAAGGTCACGAGCAAGGTCACGGGGATGACCAGGCGCAGCCTCGCCTGCGCGCGCTCGAGGTATTCGAACTGGCCGGACCAGGAAATCGAGTAACCGGGTGGGAGCGCGATCTCGCGCGCGACGCGTTCGCGCATCTCCTCCACCGCCGACTGCAGGTCCCTTCCGCGGAGATCGACATAGACCCAGCCGGAAAGGCGGCCGTTCTCGCTGCGAAGCATCGGCGGTCCCGCCGCGATCCGGAGCTTCGCCACCGTGCCGAGCGTGATGTCCGCTCCCTGCGGTGTGACGATCGGCAGCTGCCTCAGTCCAGTGAGCGAATCGCGCAGTTCCCGCGGGTAACGCACGCTGATGGGGAATCGCTGCAATCCTTCGACGGTTTCCCCGACGGTCTCGCCGCCGATGGCGGCAGTAATGACGCTTTGGACGTCCTCGATGTTCATGCCGTAGCGACCCGCAGCCTCGCGGTCGATGTCCACCTCGACATATCGGCCGCCCGTCATGCGCTCCGCGATCGCCGAGGTCACGCCACGGATGCCGCGCACGATGGTCTCGACCTCTCCGGTGATGCGATCGATGATCGCCGGGTCGGTGCCGGCGACCTTCACGCCGACCGGACTCTTGATGCCGGTCGCCAGCATGTCGATGCGATTGCGAATCGGTGGCACCCACACGTTCGCGAGGCCCGGGATCGTGAGCCGCCGATCGAGTTCCTCGACCAGGCGCTCGGGAGACATGCCGGGACGCCATTGCTCGCGTGGCTTGAGGCGCACGGTGGTCTCGACCATCTCGAGCGGCGCCGGGTCGGTCGCGGTTTCCGCGCGCCCCATCTTGCCGAACACGCGCTCGACTTCCGGCACGGTGCGGATCAGCCGGTCCATCTGCTGCAGTAGCTGCGCGGCTTTCCCGCCGGAGAGACCCGGCAAGGCGCTTGGCATATAAAGGAGGTCGCCTTCGTCGAGCGGCGGGAGGAATTCCCCACCGAGCCGCATGACCGGGATGACGGTCAGTGCGAGAACCGCGACGGCCGCCAGGAGAACGGACCTCGGGAAACGCAGCACGCGCTGCAGCACCGGCCGGTAGGCATGCAGGAGCCAGCGATTCAGCGGATTGCGCTCCTCGCGGGGAATCCGGCCGCGGATCAGGTATCCCATGAGCACCGGCACCAGCGTGACCGCGAGGCCCGCCGCCGCCGCCATCGCGTAGGTCTTCGTGTAGGCGAGCGGGGCGAACAGCCGGCCCTCCTGCGCCTCCAGCGTGAAGATCGGGATGAACGACAGCGTGATGATGAGCAGGCTGAAGAACAGCGCCGGCCCGACCTGCGCGCTCGCCCGGCCGATCAGCGACCAGTGCTCCGCGCCGGCGAGCGTCTGCCCGGGATGGTCGCCCAGCCAGCGCTCGATCTGCTTGTGCGCGTTCTCGATCATCACGATCGCGGCGTCCACCATCGCGCCGATCGCGATCGCGATGCCGCCGAGCGACATGATGTTGGCATTGACGCCCTGGTAGTGCATGACGACGAAGGCCGTGAGCACGCCCAGCGGCAGCGAGACGATCGCGACCAGCGACGAGCGCAGGTGAAACAGGAATGCGAAGCATACGAGCGCGACGACGAGGAACTCCTCGGCGAGCTTGCCGGTGAGGTTCGCAATCGAGCGCTGGATCAGCAGGGAGCGATCGTAGGTCTCGACGATCTCTACGCCGGGCGGCAGGCTTGGTTTCAGCGCCTCGAGCTTGCGCTTGACCGCATTGATCGTCGCGAGCGCGTTCTTTCCGGAGCGCATGACGATGATGCCGCCCGTCACCTCGCCCTCGCCGTCGAGCTCGGCGATTCCGCGGCGGAGCTCCGGGCCCAGCTGAACGCGGGCGACGTCGCCGAGGCGAACGACGATGCCGTCCGCTGCCCGCAGCGGGATCGCGCGGAAGTCGTCGAGGCTCTTCAGGTAACCGGTCGCACGAACGACGTATTCGGCCTCGCCGATCTCGAGGACCGAGCCGCCGGCCTCGCGGTTGGCCGCGCGGATGGCGTCGACGACGCTCCCGTGCGGGATGCGGTAAGCGCGCAGCCGGTCCGGCAGGAGGACCACCTGGTACTGACGCACCTGGCCGCCGAGCGTCGCCACCTCGGCGACGTCGGGCACGCTCTTCAGCTCGTACTTGAGGAACCAGTCCTGGAGCGCGCGCAACTCCGCGAGGTCGTGCCGGCCGGAGCGGTCGACGAGCGCGTATTCGTAGATCCAGCCGACGCCTGTGGCGTCGGGCCCGAGTACGGGCTGCGCGCCCGGCGGCAGCCGCGCCTGGGCCTGGTTCAGGTATTCGAGCACGCGCGAGCGCGCCCAGTAGAGGTCGGTGCCGTCCTCGAACAGCACGTAGACGAACGAGTCGCCAAAGAACGAATAGCCGCGCACGTTCTTCGCACCGGGCACGGACATCATCGTCGTCGTGAGCGGGTAGGTGACCTGGTCTTCGACGATGCGCGGCGCCTGGCCCGGATACGGCGTGCGGATGACGACCTGCACGTCGGAAAGATCGGGCAATGCATCGAGCGGCGCGCGCGCCACCGCCCAGGCGCCCCAGGCGGCGAGCAGCACGGTCGCGAGAAGCACGAGGAAGCGGTTCTCCAGCGACCAGCGTATGAGGCCGGCGATCATGGCGCATCATCCGGCGGCGGCTTCGCCGTCTCGAGGCGCGTGACCGCCGACTTCAGGCTCGCTTCCGAGTCGATCAGGAACTGGCCCGACAGCACGACGGCCTCGCCTTCAGACAGCCCGGAGATGACGGCGGTCATGCCGTCAGATTCGGCGCCGGTGACCACGTCACGCACGTTGAACCCGCCGTGCCCGGCGACGATCACGACGTTGCGCGTGCCGGTCATGATGACTGCCTCGGTCGGCACGGCGACTTGCCGTTCCGTGGACGGCGCGCGGAAATCGAGCGTGACGAACATGCCGGGCGCGAGCCTGCGTCCGGCGTTTTGCACCTCGACGCGGACCGGAATCGTGCGCGTGGCGGTATCGAGCTCGGGCAGCAGCGCGAGCACGCGGCCCGCGAACGGCGCGCCCGCCCATGCCGATGCGCGCACTTCTGCGGTGGTCCCCGGCGCGAGCATGCCGGCCTGGACTTCGGGCAGCCGCGCATCGATCCAGACGGTATCGAGGCCGTTGATGCGAAAGAGCGGAGCGCCGGCAGCGAATGCGGCACCCTCGCGCACCGAAAGCTCGGTGACGACGCCGTCGGCGGGTGCGTAAATCGTCGTCGCAGCCGGTGCCCTGCCGTCCCGCTCGATCTGCCGGATCTCGGCTTCCGGCACGCCGAGCACGATGAGTCGCTGCCGCGCCGCATCGCGGACGCTGCGGGCGCGATCGGTCGAGGCATCGAGGAGGGCGAGATACTCCGTTTTGGCGGCGAGCCACTCGGGCGCGACGATGTCGACGAGCGCTTGCCCCCGCCTGACGGATTCGAGGCGTGCCTTGACGCGCAGCCGCTTCACATATCCGTCGACGCGCGCCTGCACCACCGCCGTCAGGCGCTCGTCGAAAGCGACGCTGCCGGCTGCGGAAAGGCGCGGCTGCAGCGCAACCTTCCCGACTTTTGCGACCCGGATTCCGAGGTTCTGGGCGATGCGCGGGTCGATGCGTACGGCCGGGCCGGTCGGCGCTTCGTCCGAGTACACGGGCACGAGTGGCATGTCCATGTAGGGAGACTTCCCGGGCTTGTCGAACTTCACACCCGGCTTCATCGGATCCTGCCAATAGAGGATCTTGCGCTTCTCGTCCGGCGTGTCCGCGGCGTCGCTCGTCGCAGCGGTCTCATCGCCGCGCGGCGCCCGTTCAGTGGCTACCCACAGCCCGATTCCAAGCCCCGCCGCGAGTGCGGCCAGCACGGCGACTACTGTTTGATTGCGATTCATGGTGTGTCCTTCTCGATCGCCGTTGCCTGCTGCGGCTCGAGATAGGCGAGAGACGCCCAGGCGCGGCCGCGCGCGCCGGTGATGCCGGCCCGCTCGACGAGCAGCTCCGCCTCGTCTTCGAAGGCATCGAGCACGAGCCGGAGCTCAGAGCGACCGGCGCGGTAGGCGGCGAGCGCGGTGCGGGAGCGCTCGCGCGCAAGCGGCAGCAGCTCGTGCTCGTAGCGGTCGAGCCGCGCACCCGCCTGTTCCCACTCGACGAGCGCCTGCCGGAGTTCCGCCGTGTGCGCGCGGACCATCGCCTCGCGGTCCGCCTCGGCACGACGGAGTTCCGCCGAGCGTGCGGCGATCTCCGGGTTCTGCCGGTTTCTCGCGAAGATCGGCAGCCCGACCGTGAACTCGAGCGATGCCATGTCTTCGAACCCGGGCCCACGCTTGCCGTAGGTCAGTTCCGCGCTCCAGTCAGGGCGCCGCGCTGCGCGCGCAAGATCGAGATCCGCCCGGGCGGCGGCGACCTTCGCGTCGAGAGACTGGATGGCCGCGTGCCGACCGGACTCGGCGAGGAGGGCGGCCCCGGGCGTCGGCAGCCGGTCGAATGCCGGGACGGCCGCCAGCGGCCTCGCGGCTTCATCGCCGATCCAGCGCGAAAGCTCCGCGCGCGCGAATTGCGCCTCGCCCTGCATCTCGAGGATGCGGTTGCCGAGTCGCGCGACCGCGGCCTCGGCGGCGAGCGCCTCCGTGGCCGAGGTGGTGCCGGACGCGAGCGCGGCGCGGATTGCGGTGGCGCCGAGTTCCAGGTCTGGTCGCAGCTGCTCAAGATCCGCGAGCGCGGCTTCGATCGCGGCGCTCCCGATCCAGGCGCGCGCGGCCTCGCGCGCGACGGCCACGCTCGCTTCATTCCGCTCGGCGCCCGCGAGGACCGCGTCCGCCTCCGCGCGCTCCTGCTCGGACTGTCGCTTGGCGCGCGCCGGGAACTCCTGCATGAACCCGAACCGCTGCATCGTCATGGCATCGGCGCCAGTCGACCAGGCTTCCGGTCCTTCGACGGGCAGGTTGTCGATGCCGATGATGACCCGCGGATCCGGCAGCCGGCCGGCGCTCGTCGCGCGCGAGCGCATCGCGTCGGCGTTAGCGTCCCCCGCGGCAAGCTGTGGCGCGGCGGCGAGCGCGAGACTCACCGCTTCATCGAGCGACAACGGCTCCGAGGCCGCGGCAGCCGCAACCGGAAAGGCAACGAATAACAGCAAGCGAATGAGCCAGTGCATGAGAACGCTCCCGGATCGAGGGCCAAGAGAAAGACCGGCGCGGGGCCGGGCCCCGTGGGAGCGGGATTCAGAGGCGCAGTCGGCTCGTGCGGAGGTAAATCGGTCGTGACTGGCGGGCGAGCGGGCGTTCACCCGCAATATCGATGTGGCCCGCGTCGGCGGTCCGCGCGGGATTCAGCGACCAGGCGGCTACGGGCCCTGCCGGAAGCGAGCCGGAATCCGGCTGCGCATCGAAACCGGTGCGCAGCGTCGAAGAAACCACACCGGGCAGCAGGGCAGGCGCGGCGCAGCAGACGGCGGCGGAGCCCGCTCCGTCGCCACAGGGCAATCCGTGCGGGCAGCAGTCAGCTTGCAATGCGGTCACGCAGGCAAGCGCCGGAGCCGCACCGGCGAGGAGACCGGCGGCAACCAGCAAGGCTGACAGTAGCCGCTTCATGCGCATTCCAGAGTGGGGACTCGGCACGGCTGCGTCAACCGTGGCTTTCAGAGACCCATGCCTCTGCGTATTGCTTACCCATTATTATGCTCGTGCTCATGTTCATCGCCGTGGGCGTGGGTATGCGATTCCGCATGCTCGCCCGTCTCGCCATCGGCATGCGAGTGTTCCGAATTCTGGCCCTCTGCAACGAGCGCTTCGTACTCGGCTGGCGAGAGCTCCGGCAGCTTCTGCACGAAGGCAACCATGGCCCAGACGCTCCGGTCATCGTGGGTCGCGCCCCAGGCCGGCATGCCAGTCATCTTCAACCCGTGCTTGATGATCCAGAATGCCTGCTCCGGCGTTCGCCGCGTCCCGGGCTTGGCGAGCTCCGGAGGCTTCGGATAGAGGCCGGCCCGGATTTCCGTCTCGGCCTTCCCGGGCGCCAGGTGGCAACCCGTGCACATCTCCGAATAGTGCTCGGCACCCATGGCGATCAAGGACGCATCGTCGAGCGCCGGCGGCGCCCCGACGTCGCGCGCGTGCACCGCGACGGATCGGTCGCGCGTCGTTTCCATGAGGCGTGCAGTGAATCGCCAATGCGGGTCGTCCGCCGCGGCGCTGAAGACGCCCGAGTAGGCAAACCCGACGATCCCCGCGAGCGCGGAAATGAGAACGATCAGCAGCAGCTTCAGCGCATTCATGACCTGGCCTCAGCGGTTAGGTCGGCATTTGAATGATGCGCCTGTCAACGCGTCGCGTCTTGTCGGCCGCGCACCCATTCGGGCGGCTTGACTCTGGACTTTGATCCGGGTTTAGGCTTTTCGCCGGGTCGCGCACGCCCGCAGCATGAGGGCAGCGCGAGCATGCAGCATGTACGCCAGGCGTTACTCGACGTCCGTATCGATTCCGGCAACGGCGCGCGAAGTGTTTGCGCTGGTGGACGATCACGCACGCCTTGCATCGCACATGAGCCAGCGCTCGTGGGCCATGGGCGGCGGCTCGATGGCGATCGAAGCGGATTCCGGCCAGGGAAAGATCGTCGGCTCGAGGCTGCGTCTTCACGGCGTCGTCTTCGGGCTCAGGCTGTCCGTCGAGGAGACGGTCGTGGAGCGGACACCGCCGTTCCGGAAAGTCTGGGAGACAACCGGGGAGCCCCGGCTCATGGTGGTCGGCCGTTACCGGATGGGATTCGAGATCGAGGAATCCGGGCCGGCATCGCGCCTGACGGTCTTCATCGACTACGACTTGCCGTCCGCGAGAGCAAGGCGTTGGCTTGGCGTACTGTTAGGCGGCTGGTATGCGCGGTGGTGCACCGAGCGCATGGCCAACGATGCCGCCCGACTCATTTCGATGTCCTCTGCAAGGAACCCGACATGAAGCGATTTTTTACGACTGCGTTCATGTTGTCCCTGTCCCAGGTGGCGATTGCCGAGGCTGGCGCGGTCGACGTGCCCGAGGAAGCAAAGGCGGCGGTTGCGATCGTCGACCGGTTCTTTGCTTCGTTGTCATCGGGAAACCTGGATCAGGCGGGCGGTCTGCTGGCTCCGGAGGTCGTCATCCTCGAGAGCGGAGGCGCGGAGCACTCGGCCGCCGAGTACCTGGGGAATCACGCAAAAGCGGACGCGGAATATCTGAAGGGCGCCCGCCAGACATTGAAGCGCCGCACGGCAAGGATCGCCGGCAATGCCGTCTGGGTCGCGACCGAAAGCGAGCTCGAGACTCTGAAAGACGGCAAGCCCGCGGTGGCTGACAGCACCGAGACGATGGTGCTTCGCTCCACGGACTCCGGCTGGAAGATCGTCCACATCCATTGGTCATCTCGCACGAAATCCCGGTGAAGGCCGAGTGTAGCGGCACCGGCAAGGAGGCAGGCATGGACAAGCTCAATGTGTGGCGCATCGGCGCCGTACTTGCATTGACCGCGGCCATCATCAACACCGTTTGCGCAGTCGCGGCCTACTTCGATCCGGAAGGGTTCATCGCCTTCGTCAATTCCTGGTCGCACGGAATCGACCTCAACCTGATCCGGAGTGAGAAGGCGTGGACGGTCGGCGACTTCCTGGTCGGCCTAGTCGCGGTGTCGCTGACCGGCTTCGTATCCGGAGCGATTTTTGCAGCCTGCTACAACCTGATCGCCCCGCGCGCCAGAGGCGCCAAGCCTCTCGCTTGACTCTGGACTTCGGTCCAGAGTTTAGACTTTGGGCCGACTGGCTGGAGGTGGCGCATGGAAACCCTGGGCATCGGCCGGCTTGCCAAGCTTGCCGGCGTTCCGATCGATACGGTCCGGCACTACGAGCGTATCGGGCTCCTGAAACCCTCCGGCCGCCTGGCTTCCGGCTATCGCCGTTACGGCGAGGCGGAGTTCAAGCGGCTGCGCTTCATTCGCCGCGCCAAGGCGCTCGGCTTCACGCTCGAGGAAATCCAGTCACTCCTGGCATTGAGCGCGGGCGATGACGTTGAACAGATCCGGCGTGCGACGACGGCGCACCTCGCGGACATCGAGCGTCGTGTCGGGGAGCTCGTGCGCGTGCGCGACAGCCTGCGCAAGCTCGTGGACGCTTGTCCGGGGCACGGCCGCGCCGAGGACTGCCCGATCCTCAACGCGCTGGCGGGGGATGATTCTTGAACACGGCGGGCACGCGCTATACCTGCCCGATGCATCCAGAAATCGTGCGCGACGTGCCGGGGCACTGCCCGATCTGCGGTATGGCGCTCGAGCCCATGATGCCGTCGGCCGACGAGGACGAAATCCCGGAGCTGCGCGACTTCTCGCGCCGCTTCTGGTGGACGCTGCCATTGACGCTCGTGACGTTCGGCCTCGCCATGCTGGGCCATCGCACGACCCTATTGTCGCCATCGGAGCGCAGCTGGCTCGAGCTCGCGCTGTCCGCGCCGGTTATCCTCTGGGCGGGGTGGCCGTTCTTTGTGCGCTGGGCCGAGTCGATCGCCGGCCGCAATCCGAACATGTGGACGCTGATCGGAACGGGGGTCGGTGCGGCCTATCTATATAGCGTCGCCGCGACGCTCGT
>DATJFN010000114.1:0-9387 GCA_035495635.1 Steroidobacteraceae bacterium
AGGCAGGGGAAGAGGTTCGAGAGCACACCGACCGAGTCGTTGCGTCCCCAGATGAAGTACGCGAGCAGCAGGAAGCTGCCGACGAGCGACATGTACCAGAAGAGCGGCGGCACGTGCGGGCGCTGCTTCGCGCGCGAGGCCGCGAGCTGCACGAACCAGCGGCCGGTGAACAGCAGGATGCCCGCGTAGCCCACGAGCTTCCAGCCGTTGACGTAGAGCGTGTGGCCCAGCAAGTGGAAGACGGCGAGCGTTTCGTTCAGGGCTTCGTCTCCAGGGTCGGCGGCGGCAGCTTGCGGTCGAGGAGCCAGGCGACGCCGAACAGGTCATAGATCCCGTCGAGGGCGCGCCGCCAGTTGCTGTACTTCGACCGGCCGCCCGAGCGCGGACGGTGGTTGACCTCGACTTCCACGATGCGAAGTCCCGCCTGGCGGAAGATCGCGGGCAGGTAGCGGTGCATGCCGCGGAACGGCACGAGCAGGTCGGCGTGCTCCCGCCGGAATACCTTCTGCGAGCAGCCCGTGTCGCGCGCGCCATCGTCGAGGATCGCGCGGCGGATGGCGTTCGCGATGCGCGAGGCGGCGCGCCGGCTCCAGGTGTCGCGGCGCCGCGCGCGGTACCCGCAGGCGACGTCCGCATTGCCGGCGCGCAATTCCCGCACGAGCCCCGCGAAGCTGGCGGGATCGTTCTGGCCGTCTCCATCCATCACGCCGACGAGCGGCTGCGTTGCCGCTTTCAGCCCCCAGTACATGGCCGCGCTCTGGCCCTGGTTCCGGGTGAAGCGCACGCCTCGCACGCCCGGCGCGGCGAGGATGCGCGACCAGGTGTCGTCGCGGCTGCCGTCGTCGACGGCGACGATCTCGGCGCGCGGCAGGGAGTGCCGCAGCTCATCCAGCACGGAGTCGACGATCGGGCCTTCTTCGAAGAACGGCACGACGACGGAGAGCCCGGCCCCGTCGAAAGCGGGTGCATCAGGTGCCATGCGTGACTCCACCGCCGTCGCCCGGCGCACAACTCGCGCCGGCTGCAATCCTGGCGCGGTAAAAGACCACCTGATCGTCGCCGCCGAGCTCGACCGGGCAGCGCCCGTTGGCGCGGAGCGCGGCGGCGAACTCCGAGGTCGAGCGCCCGTTGACGACGTAGATCCGGCCGGACGGGGAATCGTTCGGCCCCAGAAACTCCTCGAGCCGGCGATGCGGCTGATACGAAGGCTCCTCGAGCGTTCGCCGGGCCCACGACTCCCGCACCTGGACGCCGAGATAGAAGCGCAAGGCCCACATCGCCCTTTCATCCACGTAGACGACGTCATCTATGGGACCGGCAGCAAGTTTTTCCACCTGCCTCGCGGCCGCGCGACTGTCGTAGCCCTCGGGTGAAAGCTGCGCAACTCCGAACTTCACGCCGACGAGAATCGCGAGGACCGCGACCAACGCGAGCCCCGCCCGTTCCGGCCGCATTGCCGCGACCGCAGGCTCCATGCGCCGCGCGAGCCACAGCGCGAAGGGTGCGAAGAGCGGCAGCAGGTAGAGTGGCAGGCGCGAGCGGGCGAGCAGGAACACGACGAGCGGCAGTCCGATCCATGCGAGCAGCAGGCGGTCCACGGGTTTCGCCAGCGGCCTCGCGAAGTCGCCGCGCCGCGCAAGCACGAACCAGGCCGGCAGCCAGGGCAGCGTACCGACGACAATCGTCGGCGCGTAGACCGCGAGGCTGCCCCACCAGCTGCTGTTGCGCTGGAATTCCGGGCTCGCCAGCCGCCCCTCGACTTCCGCGCCGATGAAGTATTCCAGGAGTCCCGGAAATCGATGCACCGCCACGAGGTACCAGCTGAGGCCGATGACGGCAAATAGCGGAACGCCCACCGACAGGAACATCTGACGCAGCGCGACCCAGTTCCGCCGCCAGGCCAGCCAGCCGATGAAGACCGGCAGCGCCAGCAGCATCGGCGGTCCCTTCGTGAGGAACGCGAGGCCGAATCCGGCCCACATCGCGATCGCCGCGCGGCGCGGCGCGATGCCGGCCTCGAGATACAGAAATCCGACGCCCGCGAGCGTCGTGAACATCGTCCCGATCGTGTCGGTCGTAACGAAGCCGGCGCCGAGGAATGGAAGCCACAGGGTCGAGTAAAGAATCATCGGCAGTGCGGGAACGCGCGGGGTCAGCAGTCTGCCGGCCGGCAGCAACAAGCCGGCGGCCGCGACGAGCGCGAGCGCATTCGGCAGGCGCGCGACGAATTCCGACTGGCCGAAAGCCTTGAGGGCCGCCGCGAGCGCCCAGTACGTCATCGGCGGCTTGGCGAAGTGGCTCGTGTCGTCGTTCAGGAAGATGCCGACGAAGTCATGCCGGCGCAGCATCTCGAGCGCGCCGGCGACATAGCGTCCTTCATCCGGCGCCCACAGGCCGCGCATGCCATTGAAGAGAAGCGCGACCGCGAGGAGGAGGAGCAGGTAACCGGCCCCGCCGCACCGCGCCCAGAGATCCCCCAGCGCTTTCATACCGAAACGACTCATCGCCGCGCACCCCTGCCGACGCGCGGCAGTTTTCGACAATCGACCCAACCACGGCCTGTTGCCCGTGTAGGACGTTGGAGCCCGCTCAAATCAGCCACTCCGGGGGCCCAGAACCCCCGCCAGCCGGGCCTGGCGAACTAACCGAAGCCCTTGAAATCAAAGGCAAAGGCTCCAAATTGCGACCGTCAGCCACGGCGGATTGCCGCGCCAAACGCAATAGCCCATTCTTATCGGTTCGATGACCCTGCAAAACGTGCTCGACACAGCCTTCTCGCCGCGCATGTTCGTGCTTTACGCGATCGTGCTCTCGGCGATATTCATCCATTTCCGCGGCCGCGAGCGGCTCAAGTTCCTGCGCCAGCTGACCGACCACTCGACCTTCATGGCGCCGTACAACGTGCTCGCCTACCTGTTCTCGGCGGTGCCGAACCGGCCTTATCTCGACGTCTCGCAATTCCACGACCTCGCGCCGCTCCGCGACAACTGGAAGACGATCCGCGAGGAAGCCCAGGGCCTGTACGACCAGGACCGCATCAAGCGCTCCAACAAGTACGACGACCTCGCGTTCAATTCCTTCTTCAAGTCCGGGTGGAAGCGTTTCTACCTCAAGTGGTACGGGGAGAACCACCCTTCGGCGCGCGAGCTCTGCCCGAAGACCGTGGCGCTGCTCGAAAAGATCCCGACGGTGAAGGCTGCGATGTTCGCCCTCCTCCCGCCGGGCGCGAAGCTCGGCCGGCACCGCGACCCGTTTGCGGGCTCCCTGCGCTATCACCTCGGGCTCGTGACGCCGAACAACGACGACTGCCGCATCTACGTCGACGGGCAGATGTATTCCTGGCGCGACGGCGAGGCCGTGATGTTCGACGAGACTTACATCCACCGCGCCGAGAACAACTCGAACGTGGCGCGCATCATCCTCTTCTGCGACGTTGAGCGACCGCTCAGGACGCGCGTGGCGCGCGCGGCGAATCGCTTCGTGGCGCGGACGTTCGTCGCCGCCGCGGCGACCGCGAACGAGCCGGGCGAGAAGGTCGGCGTACTCAACAAGGTGTTCGGCTACGTCTATCACCTGCGCGGCGCCGCCAAGCGCATGAAGGACAAGAACCGCTACGTCTACTACACGCTGAAGCTCTCGCTGGTCGCCGGCCTCGTCTACCTCATCTTCATGGCCTGAGCCCTGCGCCAGGCCGACCTCAATCCCCGCATCCGCGCCGGCCGGCTCCTGAAGGGGCTCGCCGTCGCGATCGCCGTCGTCTACGCCGCCACGCAGCTCGGCAGCTCACGCGCGATGCTCGACAACCTGTCGAATTTCCCGGCGCTGTTCGCGTCGGGATTCGCGGTTGCCGCTCTTGGGCTCGCGCTCCTGCGCGAGGGCCGCTGGGCCGCGGCGGCTGGGCTCGGCGCCGCGCTCGCGTTCGCGCCCGTCGTGCCCTGGTACCGGCCGCCCGAGGCGCAGGCGGACGAGCCGACGGCGCCTCCCGTGAAACTCTTCGTCAGCAACGTCTACTACAAGAATTTCGGGACCAAAAAGCTGATCCGGCTCGTCAGGGAGGAACAGCCCGACGTGGTCGGCCTCGTGGAGGTCACCTCGCACTGGCTGGAAAAGCTGCGGGCGCTTCACGCCGACTATCCGTACCGTTTCGAGCTGCCGGACGAGGATTACGCCGGCATCGCGCTCTACAGCCGGCTGCCGATCTCGGGCACGCGCGTGCTGAGGCTCGGCGACACGAATCTCCCTGCCGTCGAGGCGAATCTTGCGTGTCCCGGAGGCCCGGTTCGCCTCCTGATCGTGCACCCGGCATCGCCCGTGAGCCAGTACACCTTCGAGGTCCGTAATCGCCAGCTGCGCGAGCTCGCGGAGTACGTGCGCTCGGCGCCGCATCCGCTCGTCGTGGCGGGCGACTTCAACCTCACGATGTGGAACCGCCACTACCGGCCGCTCGTCGACGTCGCGGCACTCCAAAACGCGCGCGAGGGACATGGCATCGGCGCGACGTGGCCGGCCGGCTGGCCGCTCGGCGTTCCGATCGACCACGTGCTCGCGACGAGCGACGTTCAGCTGCGGAATTTTCGCGTGCTGCGCGGCGTCGGCTCGGACCACCTGCCGATCGCGGCGGAATTCGTGGTCCGATAGCCGCATTGCTTGCCTTGCCGGGGGTCGGCATGCATGCTGACCCGGTGAACACCGGCGCACATCGCCAGCGTGTTTGCGGCGCCATTGCGCTCGCCGCACTTCTCCTTGCCGCGCCTGCCTTTGCGCAGCGGGGCGCGCTGACTGTCCCTCGCAGCCTCGAGCAGATGAGCGAGCACGCCGCCGATATCGTTCGCGGCACGGTCGTCAGCGCGCGCGTGGAGAAGCATCCCGAGCTCTCGAACCTCGATACGGTCGTCGTGACACTGCGTGTGCGCGAGACACTCAAAGGGGAAGCGCGAGGCACCTTCACGTTTCGCCAGTACATCTGGGACATCCGCGACCGCTGGGACGCCGCGGGCTACCGCAAGGGGCAGGACCTGCTGCTCGTCCTCAATGCGCCGACGCGCTATGGCCTCACCAGCCCGGTCGGCATCGAGCAGGGCCGATTCCGCATCCAGCGTGACCGGAACGGCGGATTCGTCGCCCTGAACGGCACGGGCAACCTGCACCTGCTGGACGGCGTGGCCGAGGCCGCCGCCAAGGATGGCATCGCCCTGACCGCCCGGCAGGCGGACCTGGTCGCCAGGCACCGAGGCGGCGCGATCGAGCTCGGCGCACTCATGGCGATGTTCCGCGCCTTTGCGGGGACACCGTGATGCGCGCTGCCCAATGCGCCGTATTCGTCGCGCTCGCCGCGTGCCTGGAAGCCGGCATCGCATCGGCCGGCGGCCCGCTGGCGCTTCGGCCGAACGGCCAGGCCTACGTCTGGAATACGGCGTCTGCGATCCAATATCGCACCGACGACGGCCCGCTCAGCGGCACGGTATCGGAGACGGCGGCACGCACACGCGTGCAGGCCATGTTCTCGGTCTGGCAAAACGTCGCCTCCGCGAATATCCGCTACAACCGCGCAGGTTTCATCGACAACGCGCCGGGCTTCAGCGACGGCGACGTCAGCACGGCGGGAGAGTTCAACGCGATCGAGGGCGACTGCAACAATGGCAACCAGAGCCCGATCGTCTACGATGCGACCGGCGCGATCTTCGACGCAGTCATTAGCGACGACTCTGTGATCGGGTTCGCCGGGCCCTGCGCCGTCGATCCGGGCACCGGCCGCATCATCGCGGGCCACGCGGTGATGAACGGGCTCTACCAGGACGGCCAGCCCAATCCGATCCAGGACCTCCCCGCCGCGGAATTCGACGCAGCGTTCATCCACGAGTTCGGCCACTTCTCCGGCCTCGACCACTCCCAGATCAACGTGGAGTGCGCCAACGGCTGCAACGCCGACGACCTCGCCGGCCTGCCGACGATGTTTCCGTTCCTCGTGAGCGACCAGCAGGGATCGCTCTCGATCGACGACGTGGCGTGGATCTCGAAGCTCTATCCGCAGGGGGGCGGCACCGGATTCACGGCGACGCACGGCACGATCCGGGGACGGGTGTATTTCTCGGACGGCGAATCCCAGCTGCAGTACGCCAACGTCGTCGCCCGGCGCCTCGACGCCGGCGGCGCCGAGAACCGTCGGTTCGCCGTATCCGTGGTGTCCGGCTACCGGTTCCGGGCCTGCCGGCCGAATCCGGTCACGAACCCGCCGGCATCCGATTGCGCGCAGGCAGGCTCCGAGGATCCGGACGACATCGGTCTGTACGAGATCCCGGTGCCGGCCGGAACCTATATGGTCGAAGTCGAAAGCATCGATCCGCAGTTCACCGCGGGCTCGAGCGTCGGGCCGAGCGACTTTCCGATCGCGCTGCCGGGCACCCCGCCGGCGCCGCTCGGGCCGATCACCGTCGCCGCTGGTGCAGCGTCCTCCGGCCACGACATCGTGATTCCCGGCACACCGCCCCGGTTCGATCAATTCGAGGGGCCGTGATGACGGCGTTCCACCCGACACTGCGTGCGGCAGCCGGACTGTCGATGCTCGTGATTCTTGCCTCCTGTGGCGGAGGCGGCGGCGGCGGGGGTGGCGGCAATCCGCCGCCGCCGGCGGACCTGTCGATCCTGACGACGACGCTCGCCGACGGCGTCGTCGGCGTCCCGTACAACCAGACTTTGCGCGTCTCCGGAGGGACGGGCGCGACGTCGTTCACGGTGACGGCCGGCGATCTGCCGGCGGGACTTGTGCTCGAGGCGGCGACGGGCGTGATCTCGGGCACGCCGGCGGGCCCCGTCGGTGCCGCGGACTTCACCGTCACCGTCGCGGACTCGAGCAGCCCGCCGCAGGACGATGCGCAGGACTTCAGCATCGCGATCAACGCGACTTCGCTCGGGCGCAACGACTCGATCGCCGACGCGACTCCGCTCGGCAACGGGACGATCGGCGCCTCGATCAGCCCGAGCGGCGATCCTGCCGCCCTCCTCGACCCCGACGAGGATTACTACGCGATCACGACGACGGCGACCTCGACGATCACCATCGACATCGACGCGCAGGTGCTCGGCAGCCCGCTCGACTCCGTGATCGAGGTGCTGAACTCCTCGGGCGCGCAGCTGAACACCTGCGGGTCGCCGTCTTTCAATGCGGAATGTGCCAATGACGACGAGCAGCTCGGCGTCGACCTCGACTCGTTCCTTCAGGTGCAGGTGAACGGCGCCACGACCGTCTATGTCCACGTCCTCGACTGGGGAATGGACGCGCGCCCGGACAAGCTCTACAACCTCGCGATCAGCGGGATCAACTGACCAAGGGGGACTCGGTGAAGCACGGCAACCTCGCTGCGTGGCGGCGCCTCGCCGCCCTGCTCGCAGTCCTTGCATCCGGCGCCGCGCTCGCCGCCGGCGCGCCGGCGGAGCGCAACGTCATTCTCGTCACGATCGATGGCGTGCGCCTGCAGGAGATCTTCGGTGGCATGGACCCGGTGCTTGCGAACGCGCCGGATGCCGATTCCGGCATCTACGATGCCGGCGTGACGAAGGGCCGCTACTGGCGCGAAACGCCGGAGGCGCGGCGCGAGGCGTTGATGCCGTTCTTCTGGAAGACGCTCGCCCCGGCGGGCATGGTCCTCGGCAACCAGGCCAAGGGCAGCAAGGTCACGGTCCGGAACGACCAGTGGTTCTCCTATCCGGGCTACTCCGAGATCCTGACCGGCCAGCCGCAGCCCGAGGTGAAGAGCAACGACTTCGTGCGCTACCCGCACCGCACCGTGCTCGAGTACGTGCACGACAAGCTGGGGCTCGGATTCGGCGACGTCGTGCAGATCGGCTCCTGGGAAGGATTCAAGTACGCGGCCTCGCAGAAGGAAGGGGTCTTCCTCACGAACGGCGCGCGTGACGCGTTTCCGCCGCAGTACTCGACGCCCGAGATCGACTATCTCGTCGACCTCCGCAAGCACGTGATGCAGCTCTGGGAAGAGAGCGGCAACGACGTCCTGTGCTACCGCATCGCGATGGCCTACCTCAAGAAATACCAGCCGCGCGTGATGTGGCTCGGCCTCGGGCAGTCGGACGACTGGGGGCATGCGCGGCGCTACGACCTCGTGCTCGACTTCCTGCACCTCGCGGACAACGAGCTCTCGGACCTGTGGCGGACATTGCAGTCGATGGACAAGTACCGGGACAACACGACGCTCATCATCACCGCCGACCATGGGCGCGGACGCACGCCGAAGGACTGGGCCGAGCACGACGCCAGCATCCAGGGAAGCCAAGACATCTGGGTCGCGATCATCGGGCCGGACACGCCGGCGCTCGGCGAGGCGAAGGACTTCCCGGACGTCACGCAGAGCGACGTCGCGGCGACGATGCTTCAGTACCTCGGGCTCGACTGGCGCGACTTCAATCCCAACGCCGGCCCGCCGATTCCGCGGAGCCTGCAGGGACGATAGCCCTCAGCTGGAGTCGCGCATCAGCCGCGCGAGCGCGTCCTCGCCGAGCGGCTTCTTGCCCTTCACGCGCAGGCTCTCCGCCCACTCGCGGTTGAAGTCGCGCTGGTAGCGGCGGTTGATGGCATAGGTCACGAGCATCGCGATCAGCGCGCCGAGGCTCGCGAGCGCCATGTCCTTGTGCGCGTCCCAGACGTCGCCCTGCGTGCCAAGGTAGGCCTGGCCGAGGTCGCCGCCGAACATCTCCGCCGCGCCCCATTCGATCAGCTCGAACAGCATCGAGGTCGACATCGTGAGGTCGAGCGGAAGGAAGTAGCCCCAGAATCCGCGCACGTCGGCGACGCGCAGGAAGACCTCGCGGATCGGATACGCGAGCAGGAGCCCGTAGCAGAAGTGCACGACGCGGTCGAAGTTGTTCCGCTCCCAGCCGACCAGCTCGTTGAACGTGTGCCCCGTGAGGCCCTTGAACCAGGCGTCGTACGGAACCTCGGCGTAGGTGTAGTGCGCGCCGACCTGGTGCAGGCACATGAAGACGAAGATCAACGTGTACGAGACGCGCGAGAGCAGGAGCTTCTTGTGGTAGCCGATGATGAGCGCGGCACCCGCGATCGCGAGCGCGTTCTCCGCGAGCCAGTCGTGCCGGTCCCAGGGCTTGATGGCGAGGAGCGCCCACCAGACCGCGAAGACGAGGCTCAGAACGAGCAGGTACTTGCGGTGGGGTATGGCCAAGCGAAGGTCAGCGCAGGGACTGGAGCATCCGCACGACGGGCAAGTACTTGCCGAGAGGCAGGAAGCGCACGAGGCCCATCGCCAGCTTCGGCTTCACGAGCATCATGCCGCCGACGACGCCGAGCATCACCATGCGGCCCCGGCCGCCCGTCAGGAAGCGCATCGTCTGGCTGCGCGGGAAATCGTCCGGCCCGGG
>DATJFN010000115.1:0-3364 GCA_035495635.1 Steroidobacteraceae bacterium
GGGCAGACGTCCCCCCCGGTGGTCCTCAGCTACGAGCCGCAGCCCAGCTGGGCCGGCGGCTACTCCGCCGGCGCGACGGGATGGGAGACGCCAGGCAACTGGAAGAAAGGCATGTACACGGTGAGCTGCGCAATTTCCGGCCAGCCCGTCGCCGTCGAGCGGTTCGAGTTGAACTAGGACTTCCCGACGACTTCGTAGTGCACGACGCGCGGCTCGTACTCGAGCAGGAAGTCCGCGTCCTCGGGGTAGTACTTCGCTTTCTCGACGTCCTCGCCCCCGAACGACCGGATCGCGTCGAGGCTCTCCCAGAACGTCAGCGTGATGAAGTGCGTCACATCGCCCTCGCGGCGCTCGAGAATGTGCACGCTGAGGTTCCCCGGCACCGAGCGGTAGTCCGGGATCGCGCGGCCATTCGTGAACTGGCGGTAGGCGTCGGCTTTCGACGTCGGGACGCGGCCGTGCCACAAGCGGACGATCACTTCGCCCGCTCCATCGACTTGATCTTGCCGTCGACGACGGTGACAACCATCGCGGCCGCCGTATTGCCACGGTCGAAGGTCAGCGTCTCGACGACGCTCTTGCCCGTCTTGATGCGGCCGCCGCTGGCGCTGTGGCCGTAGACGTCCACGTTCTCGACCGAGCGCTGGCTCGGCTCCCCGCAGGCCGCGATGAGCTCATCGACGGACATCTCCGGCGATGCGATCCGCTGCCCGCAACGGAATGTTTCCGCATTCGCGGACGACGCCAGCACACCGAGTCCCATGAGCAGAACGATCGAAGGCTTGAGCATCAGCCCTCCTTGTGCACGAGCACCCGTTCGATGCGCCGGTCCGGCACGAACCAGATGACGGCGACCGAAGCATAGATCGCGAGCGACAGCCACTGCGAGACGAATGCCGCGCAGATGGCGAGCAGGTACAGCGCGGGAGACAGCTTCCCCTTCCAGTCGCCCTTCACCGCGCGCTTCAAGAGCGAGTCCTCGCCCTGCGATTCGATGATGAGACTCTGCAGGATGTAATACGCGACCGCCGCCATCAGGAGCACCACGCCGTACAGCGCTGTCGGCCCCGGCGCGAAATGGTTCTCGCCCACCCAGCCGGTGGTGAACGGGAACAGCGACAGCCAGAACAGGAGGTGCAGGTTCGCCCACAGGATCGGGCCGGTCACCTTATGCACGGTGTGGAGCATGTGGTGGTGGTTGTTCCAGTAGATCCCGACGTAAGCGAAGCTGAGGATATAGCTCAGGAACACGGGCCAAAGCGGCGTGAGCGTCGCAAAATCCTCGCCGTGGGGAACCTTGAGCTCGAGCACCATGATCGTGATGATGATCGCGATCACGCCGTCGCTGAAAGCTTCGAGCCGGTTCTTGTTCATCGGACCCGCGGGATTCCGGCGGAAAAATGGCGCGCCCGGCGGGAGTCGAACCCACGACCTACGGCTTCGGAGACCGTCACTCTATCCAGCTGAGCTACGGGCGCGTTTTGAATGGCTGATTTTAGTGGTACGGACGGCCTGACGCTATAATTCGCGGATGGCAAAGCCCGACCGGCATTTCATGAACGTTTTCAGCGCGGTGCTTGGCATTCTCATCGCCATCGCGCTCGTCCTGATCGGCATCTCGCGCCTCGTGGACAGCGGCCCGAAGGGCGCCCGCGACACCGAGGACCCGCTGATGCAGGCTTCCGCCGAGGAGCGCATCAAGCCCTTCGCGCGGGTCGCAGTCGCCGGCGAGGACAACTCGAAGAAGGAAATCCAGAAGACCGCGGTCGCCATTGCGGCGGCGTCGGCTGCCGCACCGGCCGCCGGCCAGCCGATGGACGGCAAGACCGTGTTCCAGACGGTCTGCTCCGCCTGCCACGGATCCGGCATCGCCGGCGCGCCGAAGGTCGGCGACAAGGCCGCATGGGCGCCGCGCATTGCGCAAGGCGTCGCGACGCTCGACAAGCACGCGCTCGGCGGCTTCCAGGGCAAGTCGGGCGTCATGCCGGCGAAGGGCGGCCGCCCGGATGTCCCGGACGATGAAATCAAGGCCGCCGTCGAGTACATGGTCTCGCAGAGCCGCTAGACCGCCTCCGCCCGCGGCTCGCGATCGAGTCGCCGATAGCCGATCGCTTCCGACAGTTCCGTCACGCCGACGCGCGCCGCACCCGCGAGATCCGCGATCGAGAGTGCGACGCGCAATATCCGGTGACAGGCACGCGCCGACAGCCCGAGGCGCCGCGAGGCCGCATCCAATAGGCCGTGCTCGCGCAGGCCGAGCCCGCAGGCTTTCGCGAGCGATCCCGCGTCGAGCGCCGAGTTCAGCGCACCGCGCGAAGCCTGGCGCTCGCGCGCCCGGAGCACGCGCTGTCGAATGACCCCGCTCGATTCGGCGGCAGCGGCCGAAGGCGCGAGCAAGGTGTACTCGAGGCGCGGCACCTCGACGTGCAAATCGATACGGTCGAGCAACGGGCCGGAGACGCGCGCCAGGTAACGGCGGATCGCGGCTGCCGTGCAGCGGCAGCGTCCGTTCACATCGCCCGCGTGCCCGCAGGGGCAGGGATTCATCGCGGCGACGAGCTGGAAGCGCGCGGGGAATTGCCCCTGCCACGCGGCGCGCGCAATGCTGACGATGCCGGCCTCGAGCGGCTCGCGCAGCGCCTCGAGCACGTCGCGCCGGTATTCGGGCAGCTCATCGAGGAAGAGGACGCCGCGGTGCGCGAGCGAAATCTCGCCAGGCCGCAGGCGCCCGCCCCCGCCGACGACCGCGGCCGCGGAGGCGCCGTGGTGCGGCGCCCGGAACGGCGGGCGCCGCCACTCCCGGACCGGCGGCAGTGGCCGCGCAAGCGAGTGCAGCATCGCGCAATCGAGCGCCTCGTCATCGCCGAGCGGCGGCAAAAGGCCCGGCAGCCGTTGAGCCAGCATGCTCTTCCCCGCACCCGGCGGCCCGATCAGGAGAAGGCTGTGCGCGCCCGCGGCTGCGACCTCGAGCGCGCGCTTCGCGGCCACCTGGCAGCGCACGTCGGCGAGATCCGGTCCTTGCGCGGTGGCCGCGGGCAGCGACCCGCCGCTCGCGAACTCGAGGCCGACGCCGCCACACAGCCCATTGCGCACGGCGGTGAGCGTAGCCGCGCCGGCGACGCGCGCGCCGCGCGCGACTCGGGCTTCCTCGGCATTCGGCGCGGGAACGACAAGCCGCCGGCCGTCGCGCACCGCATGCACGGCGGCAGAGAGCGCACCGCGCACTGCGCGCAGCTCGCCCGAGAGCGAGAGCTCGCCGTAGAACTCCGTGGCATCGAGCGCGGACGCCGGCAGCTGGCCGGACGCGGCGAGGATCCCGAGTGCGACGGCGAGGTCGTATCGGCCGCCTTCCTTCGGCAGGTCG
>DATJFN010000116.1:0-13241 GCA_035495635.1 Steroidobacteraceae bacterium
GGGGAGGCAGAGTAGCGCTCGCGCATCGCGCGCGCCCAGATGCGCCGGGCGACGCGGCCGATCACCGCGTACTCCGGGTCCATGCCGTTCGAGAAGAAGAACGACAGGTTCGGCGCGAAGTCGTCCACCTTCATCCCGCGCGAGAGGTAGTACTCGACGATCGTGAAGCCGTTCGCGAGCGTGAACGCGAGCTGCGAGACCGGGTTCGCCCCCGCCTCGGCGATGTGATATCCGGAGATGGAAACCGAGTAGAAGTTCCGCACGCCGTGCTCCGTGAAGAACTGCTGGACGTCGCCCATCATCCGGAGCGCGAACTCCGTCGAGAAGATGCAGGTGTTCTGCGCCTGGTCCTCCTTAAGGATGTCGGCCTGCACCGTGCCGCGCACGCGCGCGAGCGCGGCTGCGCGGATCCTCGCATAGGTCTCCGCGTCCACCACCTCGTCCCCGCTGACGCCGAGCAGCCCGAGCCCCGAGCCGTCGTGGCCCGCAGGCAGATCCCCGCGATAGCGCGGGCGCTCGCGGCCGGCGTAGATCTCCCCGATCCGCGCCTCGGCATCGGCCCAGCGGCCGTTCTCGCGCAGCCACTTCTCGATCTGCTGGTCCACGGCGGTGTTCATGAACATCGCGAGGATCATGGGCGCCGGCCCGTTGATCGTCATCGACACCGAGGTCGAGGGCGCGCAGAGGTCGAAGCCCGAGTAGAGCCGCTTCATGTCGTCGAGCGACGCGATCGAGACGCCCGAATTGCCGATGCGGCCGTAGATGTCAGGGCGCTCGTCGGGGTCCTCGCCGTACAGCGTCGTCGAGTCGAAGGCAGTCGAGAGCCGCGTCGCCTGGTGGCCGCGCGCGAGGTAGTGGAAGCGGCGGTTGGTCCGTTCCGGCATGCCCTCCCCCGCAAACATGCGGGTCGGGTCCTCGTCCTCGCGCCGGTACGGGTAGATGCCGCCCGTGTACGGGTAGGCGCCGGGCAGGTTCTCCGCCAGGAGGAATGCGAGCTGCGCGCCCCAGTCCTGGAAGCCCGGCGTCGCGATCTTCGGCAAGTGTAGGTGCGAGAGCGACTCGCTGAAATTCGGGCCGCGCATCTCGCGGTCGCGGACTCGGTAATGGTATTCGTCCGCGGCCGCCGCCGCGCGCCGTTCCGGCCAGTCCTTCAGGAGCGCGATGCCCTCCGCTCCGACCTCGTCGAGCGCCGCATTGTACGCTCGGCGGAGCTTCGCGGACGTCGCATCGCCCGCGGCGAGGGCCGAGTCGGCGTAGCGCTCGAGCGGCTCCGGCAGTTCCGCGTCGCCGAGCGCGGCGAGCGCCCGGTAGAGGCCGTGCGCGCGGCCAGCCGCGCCGGCGGCCTCCATCGCGCGCTGCTTCACGGCTCGGCCACCCGAGGAGATTTCGGCGAGGTAGCGCACACGCGGCCCGGGGATGATCGCCTGGCGCCGCGGCGGCCCGACCGGCGCGAGACCCGCGGGCTCCCAGGGCCGGAGGCGCCCCCACTGATCGTGCAGCCGCTTACAAAGCGCGGCGAAGAGCGCGTTGACGCCCGCGTCGTTGAACTGGCTCGCGATCGTCGGATAGACCGGCAGCTCCTCGGGCGGGGTCCTGAACAGCTTGCGGTTCCGCGCCACCTGCTTGCGCACGTCGCGCAGCGCATCCTCGGCGCCGCGCTTCTCAAACTTGTTGAGCGCGATGAAGTCGGCGAAGTCGAGCATGTCGATCTTCTCGAGCTGGCTCGCCGCGCCGTAGTCCGCCGTCATCACGTACAACGACAGGTCCACGAGGTCGACGATCTCGGAGTCGCTCTGCCCGATGCCGGCGGTTTCGACCACCACGAGGTCGAAGCCGGCGCACTTCAGGAGCTGGACGGTGTCGGCGAGCACGGCCGAAGTCGCGAGGTGCTGGCGGCGCGTCGCGAGCGATCGCATGAAGAGCTGGTCGTTCG
Organism: Steroidobacteraceae bacterium; assembly: GCA_035495635.1. GTDB lineage: Bacteria > Pseudomonadota > Gammaproteobacteria > Steroidobacterales > Steroidobacteraceae > SCUD01. The sequence continues at coordinate 1,934 of DATJFN010000116.1, forward strand.
CGAGGGCATTCATTCGTATGCGGTCACCGAGCAGCGCGCCCCCCGAGCGGCGGCGCGTGGGGTCCATGGCGACGACCGCGACCCGGCGGTCCGGGAAGAACCGCACGATGCGGTTCAGGATCTCGTCGGTCAGCGAAGACTTGCCGGCGCCACCCGTCCCGGTGATGCCGACGACGGGGGGCCGGTTCAGCGTCTTCGCAGCGCCGCTCCGCAGCCGTGCAATCGCGGTTTCGTCGCCCTGCTCGAGCAGCGTGATCGCGCGCGCGAGGTTCGCCGGGTCGTCCGCCGTGACGCTCGAACCCTCGAAGGTGGGCCTCGGCGTCGCCCGGACGCGGCGGAATACGTCCTCGATCATGCCGTCGAGGCCGAGTTTCAGGCCGTCGTCCGGCGTGTAGATCTTCTCGATGCCGTAGGCCTCGAGCTCGTCGACCTCATGCGGCGCGATCGTTCCGCCGCCGCCGACGACAATGCGGATGTGCTCGGCGCCCTGGCTTCGCAGCATGTCCACCATGTAGCGGAAATATTCGTTGTGGCCGCCCTGGTAGCTGCTGACGGCAATGCCGTCGGCATCTTCCTGGATGGCGGCGCGGACGATATCGGCGACGCTCCGGTTATGCCCCAGGTGGACGACTTCCGCGCCATGGGCCTGGAGGATCCGGCGAATGATGTTGATCGCGGCGTCGTGGCCGTCGAAGAGCGAGGCGGCGCTCACGAAGCGCAAGGGCCCGCGGGCGGCGGCCGCCGCCTTGTCGATCCGTTCGGCCGGGCTGCTCATCAGGAATCTCCAGCGCGTCGCCCGGACAGTTTAACGTTGCATTCCGCGCCCCGCGATGCTGTCATTCCACCTGCCGGAAACTGCGGAGGGAGCGGCGCTTGACGGAATCCGGGCCGGTTTGTTCGACGCGCGAGGCCGCCGATCGCCTCGGCGTCTCCTTGCGCACGGTGCAGCTCTGGTCCGAGGCCGGGCTCCTGCGCGCCTGGAAAACGCCGGGCGGTCATCGCCGAATCCTCACGGCCTCGATCGACGAGCTCTTGAAGCGCCGCACGGGCGTCGGCGCGCGTCGCCCGCCGGGCGGCAGCTTCCAGGTGCTGGTCGTCGAGGACGAGCCGGATTTCCGCCAGCTGTTCGAGCTGCACCTGCGCTCCTGGCAGTTGCCGATCCACCTCTCGAGCGCGCCGAGCGGATTCGAGGCGCTTCTGCAGATCGGCGCCTCGCAGCCGGACCTCCTGATCACCGACCTTCGCATGCCCGGCATCGACGGCTTCGAAATGCTGCGCTCGCTCAAGGCTTCGGGCGCCATCGGCGAGCTCGAGATCATCGTCGTGACCGCGCTCACCGAACATACGATCGCAGAGCGCGGTGGATTGCCCGCCGGCGTGACGGTGCTCTCCAAGCCTCTTCGCTTCGCGGAGCTTCGCCAGCGGCTCGACCAGCTCCTCGCGCACTGGCAAGGCGCCGCGGCCGGCTGAACGGCCGGCCCCCGCCCGCTCGGACCCGCGACAGGCGCCCTTTTGCAGGGCAAAATAGCCCCCATTCCACCGTCCAGGTACACAGCCATGGCCAGCGACCCCGTTGTCATCCTGAGCGCCCGCCGCACCCCCATCGGCTCGATGCTGGGTGCCTTCGCCAGCGTTCCCGGCCATGCCCTCGGCGCGGCCGCCATCCAGGGTGCCCTGGCGAGCGCCGGCGCTGACCCTTCCGCGATCAATGAGGTCGTCATGGGCTGCGTCCTGCCGGCCGGCCAGGGTCAGGCCCCCGCGCGCCAAGCCGCGCTCGCTGGCGGCATTCCGAAGTCCGTGCCCACCACGACCGTGAACAAGATGTGCGGCTCCGGCATGCGCGCCGTCATGTATGGCGCCGACCACATCGCTGCGGGCAGCGCCGACTTCGTGATGGCCGGCGGCCTCGAGTCGATGACCAATGCGCCCTATCTCCTGCCGAAGGCGCGAGCCGGCTACCGCATGGGTCACGGCGAAATCCTCGACCACATGTTCTACGACGGGCTCCAGAGCCCTTGGGACGGCAAGCTCATGGGCTGCTTCGCCGATGCAACCGCAGCCCGGTATGGCTTCTCGCGCGCCGACCAGGATGCGTTCGCCGCCGAATCCGTGCGGCGCGCGCAGGCGGCCGTGGAATCGGGCGTCTTCGAGGCCGAGATCGCGCCCGTCAAGATCGCCGACCGCAAAGGCGAGCGCATCGTCGCGCGCGACGAAACGCCCTTCGGGGTGTCGATCGATAAGATCCCCCAACTCAAGCCGGCCTTCGGCAAGGACGGAACCGTCACCGCCGCTTCGTCTTCCTCGATCGCGGACGGCGCCGCGGCGCTCCTGCTCGCGCGCGAAAGCGCGGCCGCAAAGGCCGGGCTGAAGCCGCTCGCGCGCATCGTCGCGCACGCGAGCCATGCCCAGGAGCCCGAGTGGTTCACCATCGCGCCGGTCGGCGCGATCCAGACCGCGCTGAAGCGCGCCGGATGGAAGGCCGGCGACGTCGATCTCTACGAAGTCAATGAAGCCTTCGCCGTCGTCACGATGGCGGCGATGAAGGACATCGGGATCCCGCGCGACCGCGTCAACGTGCACGGCGGAGCCTGCGCGCTCGGCCATCCGATCGGCGCGACGGGTGCCCGCATCCTGACGACGCTGGTGCACGCGCTCGCGCGCCACGGCAAGAAGCGCGGGCTCGCCGCGCTCTGCATTGGCGGCGGCGAGGCGACCGCGGTCGCCGTCGAGCTCAGCTGACGCCGGCCGCACCGCCAAGCGCGTCTCCGACCTCCGTCGACAGGGGAATTCCGGCGACCTCGTAGCCGCGACGGAAGTCGCGCACGTGGCGCGCCATCCACTCCGCGGCCGTCTTCGCGTCGCGCGCACGGACCGCCGCGACGATGGCCGATTGGGCCGCCTCGATGCGCCCACGCGCCTGCGGCACGCGGTCGATGATCACGGCGAGGCTGGGCCGCAGCAGCCGCAGCATCGGTTCGTTGAGCAAGCTGAACACCGGATTGGCGCCCGCCTCCGCCAGGGCGTCGAAATACGCCGCGACCTCGTTCACGGCCTCGTCGCGCCCGCTCGTGCCTTCCGCGAACCGGCGTGCCGCCGCTTCCAGCGCGGCGAGTGCCTGCACCGAGCGTCGCTCCGCGGCGGCTGCGGCGATGCCCGGCTGGACGGCCTGCAGGGCCTCCCACACGTCGACGACCCGGGCGCGATGCAGTGCGAGCGCCTGCGACAGTCCGCCGCCCACGGACTCGCGCGTCGGTCGCGTCACATAGAGCCGCTTACCGCCGCGGCGGCGGCCGAGGAGGCCGTTGGACTCGAGCTTGCGCAGCGCCTCGCGGACCGTCGAGCGGTTGACCTCGAATTGCCGCGCCAGCTCCGTTTCCGTGGGCAGCGCCTCCCCTTCCTGCAGCTCGCGCCGCAGGATCCGGCCGCGAATGACCTCCGACACGCGGAGATAGGCGGGGGCATACCCGACGGGATGGAACATGGGTCACCCTTCAAAAAGAGGCACTTGCCTGTCGGATTGTCGGACAATATCATGCCCAAGGCAAGTCCCCAACCGGCTGGCGGAGCCTCCCATGTTTCCGATCGACTTCGATTTCGACCTTGGCCCGCGCGTCGACGAGCTTCGCAACGCCGTCCGTGAATTCGCGGCCCGCCGCATCGCGCCGCAGGCGGGTGAGATCGACCGCAGCAACCGTTTCCCACGCGAGCTGTGGCCGGAGATGGGCGCGATGGGTCTCCTCGGCATGACCGTGCCGGAGGAATACGGCGGCCTCGGCTTCGGTTACCTCGAGCATGTCGTCGCGATGGAAGAGATCAGCCGCGCGTCCGGCTCGATCGGCCTTTCCTACGGCGCGCACTCAAATCTCTGCGTCAACCAGCTGCGACGCTTCGGGACCGAAGAGCAGAAGCGCCGCTACCTGCCCCGCCTGGTTTCCGGCGAGGACGTCGGCGCGCTCGCGATGAGCGAGCCTGGCGCGGGCTCCGACGTCGTGTCGATGCGCACGCGCGCGGACCGGCGTGAAGGCGGATTCGTCCTGAACGGTTCCAAGATGTGGATCACGAACGGTCCCGAGGCCGACACCGCGATCATCTACGCGACCATCGAGCCGGGAAGCGGCGCCAAGGGGATCACGGCATTCGTCATCGAGCGCGGAATGAAGGGCTTCCGCTCGGCGCAGAAACTCGACAAGCTCGGCATGCGCGGCTCGGACACGTCGGAGCTCGTGTTCGAGGACTGCTTCGTTCCGGATGCGAACGTGCTGGGTCGGCCCGGAGGCGGCGTGGAGATCCTGATGTCCGGTCTCGACTTTGAGCGGCTGGTGCTGACGGGCGGGCCGCTCGGGCTCATGCGAGCCGCACTCGATCTCATCGTCCCCTACCTGCACGACCGCGAGCAGTTCGGCCGGCCGATCGGCAGCTTCCAGCTGATGCAGGCAAAGCTCGCCGACCTTTACGCGACCTGCAACGCCTCGCGCGCCTACGCCTATGCCGTCGCTCGTGCCTGTGATGCCGGGCGCGCGACGCGCTACGACGCGGCGGCGTGCCTGCTCGCGGCTTCGGAGAATGCGACGCGCGCGGGGCTCGAGGCGATCCAGGTCCTGGGCGGCAACGGCTACATCAACGAATTCCCGGCCGGGCGCATCCTGCGCGATGCCAAGCTCTACGAGATCGGCGCGGGCACCAATGAGATCCGGCGCATGCTGATCGGGCGCGAGCTCGTCCGGGCGACTGCACCGTGACCCGGATGGCCTCGCGCCTCGACACGGGCGGCGCGGAATTTCGCGCGAACGCCGCCCACATGGCGGGACTGGTCCAGGACCTCAAGGCGCGGCAGGCCGCCGCCGCGGCGGGCGGCGGCGAGGACGCGCGCGCGAAGCACGCCGGACGCGGCAAGTTGCTGCCGCGCGACCGCATCGAAGCCCTGCTCGACCCGGGCAGCCCTTTTCTCGAGCTTAGTCCGCTCGCCGCGGGCGGCGTGTATGGCGACGACGCGCCGGCCGCGGGCCTGGTCGCGGGCATCGGCCGCATCCACGGCAGCGAGGTGCTTGTCGTCGCCAACGACGCGACGGTCAAGGGCGGCACCTACTACCCGATCACGGTCAAGAAGCACCTGCGCGCGCAGGAGATCGCGCTCGAGAACCGGCTGCCCTGCGTGTATCTCGTCGACTCTGGCGGCGCCTTCCTGCCTCTGCAGGACGAGGTTTTCCCGGACCGCGAGCACTTCGGGCGCATCTTCTACAACCAGGCGCGGCTCTCGGCAGCCGGCATACCCCAGGTCGCCGTCGTGATGGGTTCCTGCACGGCCGGAGGCGCCTACGTGCCCGCGATGTGCGACGAATCCGTCATCGTCCGCAACCAGGGCACGATCTTCCTCGGCGGCCCGCCGCTCGTGAAAGCCGCGACCGGCGAGGTCGTCGACGCGGAAACGCTCGGCGGAGGCGACGTGCATGCGCGCACCTCCGGAGTCGTCGACCACCTCGCGGACAACGATACGCATGCCCTCGCCTTGGCGCGCGAGATCGTCGGAAGCCTCAACCACCGGCCGCCGGCGTGGCTCGGGCGGCGCGAGGCGACGCTGCCGGTCCTGGACGCGGCCGAGCTCTACGGCGTCGTGCCGCGCGACCTGCGCCAGCCCTACGACGTGCGCGAGGTAATCGCGCGCCTCGTCGACGGCTCCGAGTTCCACGAGTTCAAGGCGCTCTACGGCAAGACGCTCGTCTGCGGCTTCGCGCACCTGTGGGGTTATCCCGTCGCGATCCTCGCGAACAACGGGATCCTGTTCTCGGAGTCGGCGCAGAAGGGCGCACATTTCGTCCAGCTCGCGAACCGCCGCCGCGTGCCCCTCCTCTTCCTGCAGAACATCACCGGCTTCATGGTCGGCCGCCGCTACGAGGCGGGCGGAATCGCGCGCGACGGCGCGAAGATGGTGACGGCCGTCGCCTGCTCGACCGTGCCGAAGCTCACGGTCGTGATCGGCGGCTCCTTCGGCGCGGGCAACTACGCCATGTGCGGTCGCGCCTACGGCGGGCGCTTCCTGTGGACCTGGCCGAACGCGCGGATCTCGGTGATGGGTGGCGAGCAGGCCGCGAGCGTGCTCGCGACCGTGCGGCGCGATGGCGTCGAGGCGAAGGGCGGATCCTGGCCTGAGGCCGAGCAGCAGGCGTTCATGACGGGAATCCGCGAGCAGTACGAGCGCCAGGGCAATCCCTACTACGCGACGGCGCGCCTCTGGGACGACGGCGTCATCGACCCGCTCGACACGCGCCGCATCCTCGGGCTCGCGCTCGAGATCGTCGCCCGGGGGCCCGCGCCGGCGCCGGAGTCCTACGGCATCTTCCGGATGTAACATGCTGAGAATCGATCGCGACGCCCGCGGCGTCGTCACGCTCACCCTCGACCGCCCGAACGCGAAGAACGCGCTGTCGGGCGCGCTGGTCGCGAAGCTCACCGAAACGCTGGAGACGCTCGCCGGCGACGCCTCCGTGCGCGCGGTCCTCCTCACCGGCTCCGGCGGAATCTTCTGCGCCGGTGCCGACATCGGCGAAATGCGCGCGGCCGGCGCGGCGACGCCCGAGCAGAACGAGGCGGACTCGCGCCGTTTCGCCGGCATGCTCGGGACGCTCGAGCGCCAGCCGCAGCCGACGGTCGCCGTCGTCAATGGCGCAGCCTACGGCGGCGCCGTCGGCCTCATCGCCGCCTGCGACATCGCGCTCGCCGCAAGGAGCGCCCGCTTCGCGCTCTCGGAAGTCCGGCTCGGTCTCGTCCCCGCCATGATCTCGCCGTACGTCATTCGCGCGATAGGCACGCGCCAGGCACGCCGCTGGTTCCTCACCGGCGAGGCGATGGACGCCGCGACAGCCGAGCACCTCGGCCTCGTCCACCAGTCCGTCGATGATGCCCGGCTTGCGGATGCGACGACCGCGCTGACCGACGCCCTGCTCGCCGGCGCGCCGTCAGCCCAGGGAGAGATCAAGCGCCTCATCCGCCACGCGACGGGCCGGAGCGAGGCGGCCGATGCCGAGATGCTCCGCGAGACCGCACGCTGGATTGCGCGCGTACGCTCGGGCGGCGAGGCCCGAGAGGGACTGACGGCGTTCCTCGAACGGCGCAAGCCCGGCTGGACGCGCGCAAAGTGAAGATCGCGCGCCTCCTGATCGCGAATCGCGGTGAGATCGCCTGCCGCGTCATCCGGACCTGCCGCCGGCTCGGCGTGCGCGCGATCGCCGTGCATTCCGACGCGGACCGCGACGCGCTGCACGTCCGGCTCGCCGACGAAGCGCGCGCCATCGGGCCCGCGCCCGCGCGCGAGTCCTACCTGAACGTGGACGCCGTGATCGGGGCCGCTCGCGACGTACGGGCCGACGCGATCCACCCGGGCTACGGATTCCTCTCGGAAAACGCCGCCTTCGCCGAGGCCTGCGAGCGCGCCGGCATCCGCTTCGTGGGCCCGGGACCCGGCGCCATCCGAGCGATGGGGCTGAAGCACGAGGCCAAAGCCCTCGTCTCCGCGGCCGGCGTGCCCGTCGTGCCGGGTTACATGGGCGAGGACCAGTCGGAGGCGACGCTCGCGCGCGAGGCCGCGCGTATCGGCTTCCCGCTTCTCGTCAAGGCCGTTGCCGGCGGCGGCGGCAAGGGGATGCGCGTCGTCCGCGACGCCAGCTCGCTCGGCGAGGCCGTGCGCGGCGCGCGCGGCGAGGCGGAGAACGCCTTCGGCGACGGCCGGCTCATGCTCGAGAAGTTCCTCGAGCGGCCGCGGCACGTCGAGGTGCAGGTCTTCGCGGACGCGCACGGCCAGTGCGTGCACCTCTTCGAGCGCGAGTGCTCCGTGCAGCGCCGCTACCAGAAGATCATCGAGGAATCGCCGTCTCCCTTCATCGACGCCGCGACGCGCGCCGCGATGACGGGCGCCGCCGTCCGCGCCGCGCAGGCGGTCGGGTACGTCAATGCGGGCACGATCGAGTTCATCGTCGGCGCCGACGGCGCGTTCTACTTCATGGAGATGAACACGCGCCTGCAGGTCGAGCATCCCGTGACCGAGCTCGTGACGGGCCTCGACCTCGTCGAATGGCAGCTCCGCGTCGCCTCCGGCGAGCGATTGCCGCTCGCGCAGGAAGACATCCAGAGCCGCGGCCACGCCATCGAGGCGCGCGTCTACAGCGAGGACCCGAGGCGCGGCTTCCTGCCGTCCGTCGGCCGTATCCACCGATTCGCGCACCCGCCGCCCGGCAATGGCTGGCGCATCGACGCCGGCGTCGCGGATGGCGACGCCATCTCCGTCCACTACGACCCGATGATCGCGAAGGTCATCGCCTCCGGCCCCGACCGCGCGGCCGCGCTCGCGGTGCTACAGCGAAACCTCGACCGCACGGCGGTGTTCGGGGTCGCGACCAACCTCGCGCTCCTGCGCGCGCTCGCTCGCCATCCCGCGTTCGCGGCCGGCGACGTCGACACCGGGTTCGTCGACCGCGAGCTCGCGGCATTGACCGCGGAGGAGCCGCCCGCGCCGGAGGCCGTGCTCCTTGCCGCGAGCCTCGCACTCGCGGAGCGGGCGCCGAAGCCCGGCGCCGCGCTCACGCCCTGGGCGCTCGCCGACGGCTGGCGGGCCGGCGGCGCGGCCGTGCAATCCGTCGGCCTACGCTTGCCCGGATTCCTGCGGCTCGCGGCGCGTCGCGACGGCGATGCGCTCGCGCTCGCGGGTGGGGGACTCGCGATCCGCGGCCGCGTGCGGCGCGCGGGCGAGCGCTACGTCGTGGCCGCGGGGCGCGGCGAGCGCGAGCTCGAGCTCATCCGCGACCGCGACCAGCTGCAGGTCGTCGGCGATTCGGCGTCCGAAATCGCGGTCGCACCGGCATGGCCGTTCGAGCGGAGCGCCGAGGACGCGGACGCACACCCCGCCTCGCCGCTGCCGGGACGCGTCGTCGACCTCCGCGTCAAGGCGGGCGATACCGTCGCCAAGGGCGACGTGCTCGCGGTCGTCGAGGGCATGAAGATGCAGCACGCCATCCGCGCCGGGCGCGCCGGGCGGATCACGAACGTGCTGACGTGCGTCGGGGACCTCGTGGAGGCGGAGACCGTCCTCTTCGACATCGACGCCGGGGACTGATCGGCCGCCGCGCGACACCCTGCCCGCGGATCAGGATGCGCCCGTCGCGCTTCCTGGTGCGAAGCGCGCCCGGGCCCGTTCCAGGAGGTCGATGAAGCGCGGATCATCGCGCAAGACGTCGAAGTCGGGGTCGACCTGCGCCGCGACGAGGTGCGGTCGCGAGCGCATCAAGGTCGTCGCGAGCAGCGCGAGCGCCGCTTCCTTGTCCTGCATGTGGCAGGCGAAGACGCAGGCGAAGTTGTAGCGCATGTTGTCGTTTTCGGGATCGAGCAGCATGGCCCGTTCGATCCATTCGCGCGCCCGTTCGTGTTCCCCGCTGATCGCGAGGCCGCCGGCCGCGATCCCGAGCGCCGCGCCGTTGCTCGGGTCTTCCACCAGCGCCTTCTGGGCCTCGCTCACCATCATGCGCGCGCTCAGCTGGACCTTGTCGGCATCGCCGCGCGCCTGGTAGCAGGTCGCGAGCAGCGCCCAGGCGTGGAAGTCGCTCTCGAGCAGCTGCGTCGCGCGCTCGAACTGTGCGATCGCGTCCTCGATGCGGCGCTGCGACATCGCAAGGCGGCCTGCTTCCTTGCGGACCTCCCAGGACTCCGGGTCGAGCGCGAGCGCGCGCTCGATCTGCGCCACGGCCTCCGGGACCTGGCCCTGCTCCGACAGGCGGCGCGAGATGGGGCAATAGGCCTCGGCGATCATCGGGTCGATCGAAAGCGCCGCGTGGGCCGCGGCGAACCCGTCGTCGACCTGCTCGTCAAAATTGTATCGAAGGCTCGACTGCGCGATCGCGAGCAGGGCCCAGGCCTGCGCGTAGTTGGGATCGATCTCGACCGCGCGGCCGCAGATCCGCATGACGCGCTGGTCGCGGCGCATGTCGCCGATGTTGCCGGTCATCCAGAACTGCCGCGCCATCAGGTACAGGTTGTAGGCCTCCACGTTGCTCGTCCCGCGGCGCTCGATCGCCTGCTTCTCCCTGGGAAGCAGCGTCAGCTTGAGCGCACTGACGATGGACTTCGAGATCTCGTCCTGGATCGCGAAGATGTCGTCGAGGTCCCGGTCATAGCGCTCGGCCCACAGGTTGCTGCCGGTGTCGCCGTCGATCAGCTGCGCGGTGATCCGCACGCGCTGCCCCGCCTTGCGGACGCTGCCCTCGAGGACATGGCTGACGTCGAGGTCGCGCGCGATGTCGCAGACGTTCACCGCCCGGCCCTTGAAGACGAACGCGGTGTTCCGCGCGATGACGCCGAGCGCGGAGACCTGCGCCAGGTCCGTGGTGATGTCCTCGCTGATGCCGTCGCTGAAATATTCCTGTTCCATGTCGCCGCTCATGTTCTGGAACGGCAGCACGCAGATCGACAGCTTGCGGTGGGCGGCGCGCGGCGGTGACTTTTCAATTCTCGGCGGCGCGAGGGCGACCACGCTGTCGAGCAGCTTCCGCCATCCCGGCGAGGCCGCATCGCCGTCCCAGTTCATGAGGTTGGCGCACTGGATCTGGTTGAAGGGCAAGGGCGGCAGCGACCCGTCGAGCGTGGCCTGGATCAGCGTGCCGGCGACGCGGGCCGCATCGGCCTCCGCGCGCACCCATTGCGATTTCGCCGATTCGGCCGACCACAGGACGATGACCGCTATCGCGTGCTTCAGGCGTTCCTCGATGACTTCCGAATAGGCGCGGTGGGCGGGAAGCTGGTCGTCGCGCCAGATTGGATAACCCGCATCGCCAAGGCACTGCGCGACTCGCGCGGCCGTCCGTTCGTCGGACCGCGCATAGGATATGAACAGGCTCGCCGGGCTTTCGGTCAAGCGCCTGCTCCGCGACGCTGCACGCTCATTCGGCGGTCGTGGGGTCGATCAGCGTGCGGACCTGCGAAATCTTGTTCGCCGGGAAGCCACCGCGACGCGCGTGCTCGCGGATCATTTCCTCGTTCGGCGCGCGATAGACGCAGTAGATCTTGTTGTCGGTCACGTAGCTGTGGACCCACTGGATGCTGGGACCCAGGTCGCGAAGCACGTTGCAGGACGTCTGCGACGCCATCTTGAGATCGAGGGGGCCCAGCTTGCCGACCCCCGGCATTTCTCGCTCGATGATGTATTGCGGCATGATTTTCCTCCGCCAGTGCCCGTCATATTGGCACAGCCGGGCGGCGACCGATGGCGACGCGCCGCTCCGGCCGGAGCCGACTGTTCGGAGTGGGACCGCCGAGGGATCGCTTTGCG
>DATJFN010000117.1:0-8383 GCA_035495635.1 Steroidobacteraceae bacterium
GCGGGGCTCCTCGCTCGCAAATGCTGCCGGAACTTTAAGCATTTGCTCGCGAGGACCCCGCCACCTAGCGCGCGGCGGCGCCAGGCTGCCGTGGCGCGCGGAGCAAGCGGCCGGGACCCGCGAGCGAGTGACTAAGTTCCGGCGGAGCGAGCGAGCGGGGTCCCGGCCGCGTTCCGCCCGCGCGCCACGGCTGGTTTCGCCCCCTTGCGCTAGAATCCGGCACCGACCTCGGGAGCAAACGTGAAAATCATCATTCTGGGAGCAGGCCAGGTCGGCAGCACGGCCGCGCAGCAGCTTGCGCGCGAGCAGGCGAATGACGTCACCGTCGTCGACACGCGCGACGAGGTCCTGCGCGAGCTGCAGGACCGGCTCGACATCAGCACGGTCTCCGGCAATGCGGCCCACCCGTCGACGCTGCTCGCCGCGGGCAGCAAGGGCGCCGACCTCCTCGTCGCGCTGACCTCGAGCGACGAGGTCAACATGATCGCCTGCCAGATCGCCTGGACGCTGTTCCGCACCCCGACCAAGATCGCGCGCATCCGCTCGGCGGACTACTACGGCCGCCAGGAGCTCTACGGCGACAACGCGATCCCGGTCGACCTCGCGATCAGCCCGGAGCAGCTCGTCACCGACTACGTCGAGCGCCTGATCCGCTACCCCGGCGCCCTGCAGGTGCTCGAGTTCGCCGACGGCCGTGTGCTGCTCGCCGGCATGCGCGCGCTCAAGGGCGGCAAGCTGGTCGGCCACCAGCTGCAGGAACTGCGCGCGCACATCCCGAACCGCGAGGTGCGCGTCGCAGCGATCTACCGCGGCGGTCGCAGCATCCTCCCGGAGGGAGACACCACGATCGAGGAGCACGACGAGGTCTTCTTCGTCGCGGCGCGCGAGGACATGCGCCTCGTCATGAAGGAGTTCTCCACGGAGGAGGCCAGCGTGCGCCGCGTCGTGATCGCGGGTGCCGGCAACATCGGGTTCCGCCTCGCGCGCGCGCTCGAGGACCGCGTCCAGGTCAAGCTGATCGAGCGCTCGCCCGAGCGCTCGCGGCGCGCCGCCGAGACGCTCCGCAACACGCTCGTGCTGACGGGAAACGCCGCCGACGAGGACCTCCTGCTCGAGGAGAACATCGACGACGCCGACGTCTTCGTCGCCGTCACGAACGCCGAGGAGGCGAACATCCTCTCGGCCATGCTCGCCAAGAAGCTCGGCGCGCGCCGCGTCATGGCCCTGATCAACAAGCCGTCCTACGCCGAGCTGATGGAGGGCGGACCGATCGACATCGCGATTTCGCCCCAGACCATCACGATCGGCGCGCTGCTCGAGCACGTCCGGCGCGGCGACGTCGTGCGCGTGCACTCGCTGCGGCGCGGCGCCGCCGAGGCGATCGAGGCGATCGTCCACACGGACGGGCGCAGCTCGCCGATCGCGGGCAAGAAGATCGAGGACATCGAGCTGCCGGAAGGCACGACGATCGGCGCGGTCGTGCGCGGCAGCGACGTGATCATGGCGCACCACGACACGGTTATCGCGCCCGAGGACCACGTGATCCTCTTCCTCACCGACCGCCGCCATGTGGAGGGAGTCGGCCGGCTGTTCCAGTCCGGCATCCGTACATGAACTTCCGGATGGCGCAGCGGATCCTCGGCCTCATGCTGATGATCTTCAGCTTGACGATGCTGCCGCCGGTCGCCGTCTCATTCATCTATTCGGACGGGCACTGGGAACCGTTCGTCGCCTCGGCCGCCCTCGTTGCGGCGACGGGATTCCTGCTCTGGATTCCCGCGCGCAAAGTCCGCCGCGACCTGCGCCTGCGCGACGGCTTCCTGATCGTGGCGGTGTTCTGGGTCTTCCTCGGGCTCGCCGGTGCGACGCCCCTCTACCTGAGCGACGTGCCCGACCTCTCGTTCACTGACTCCGTGTTCGAGGCGGTATCGGGATTCACGACGACGGGGGCGACCGTGATCGTCGGCCTCGACGACCTGCCGAAGTCGATCCTGTATTACCGCCAGCAGATCCAGTGGTTCGGCGGCATGGGCATCATCGTGCTCGCGGTCGCGATCCTGCCGATCCTCGGCATCGGGGGCATGTCGCTTTACAAGGCCGAGACGCCCGGGCCGATGAAGGATCACAAGCTGACGCCGCGCATCACGCAGACGGCCAAGGCCCTCTGGGCAATTTACGTGTCCCTGACCGCGGCCTGCGTCCTGTCCTACTGGGTTGCGGGGATGAACTTGTTCGACGCGGTGGCGCACGCGTTCAGCACCGTCTCGACCGCCGGGTTCTCCCCCTACGACGACAGCCTCGCGCACTTCGACAGCATCGGCATCGAGGTCGTCGCGACCGTCTTCATGTTTCTCGGCGGTGCGAGCTTCGCGCTGCATTTCTCGGTGCTGAAGAGGCGCGAGCTCGCCGCCTACTGGCGCGACACGGAGTTCAAGGCGTACTTCCTGCTGATCGCGGTCGTGACCGCCTTCGCCGCGCTGTACCTGCGCGCGATGGGCGAGTTCCCGACACTCGCGGAGAGCGTGCGGCACGCGGCGTTCCAGGTCGTGTCGATGCAGACGACGACGGGACTCCTGACCGAGGGCTTCGCGCACTGGCCGGGCGCGCTGCCCGCGCTCCTCGTGCTCCTCTCCTTCGTCGGCGGCTGCGCGGGCTCGACTACCGGCGGGATGAAGGTGATCCGCTGGCTCGTGGTCTTCCGCCAGGGCGTCGCGGAGCTCAAGCAGCTCGTGCACCCGAGCGCGGTGGTGCCGGTGAAGCTCGCGGGCCGCCCGGTGCCGCAGCGGATCATCCTCGGCGTCGGCGGCTACTTCGCGATGTACCTGATCGTGTTCGCCGCGCTGATGCTGCTACTCATGATGTTCGACATGGACCAGGTCACCGCCTGGTCGGCGGTCGCCGCCTCGCTCAACAACGTCGGCCCCGGGCTCGCCGACGTGACCATGACGTTCCGCGACGTGTCGGATTCCGCGAAGTGGGTCTGCGCGATCGCAATGGTGATCGGCCGGCTCGAGATCTTCGCGCTGCTCCTCCTCCTGACGCCCGCGTTCTGGGAGCGCTGAGTTGACGCTGCGGCGCAACCTCGAACTGATGCTCGAGCGCGGCCAGGATTCGCCGCTCCTGCGCTTCTCCCTCGGCCAGGAATGCCTCAAGTCGGGCGACCTCGTGACCGCGATCGACCACCTGCGCCAGGCGGTTGACCAGAACCCGCGCTACTCGGCCGCCTGGAAGGCGCTCGGCGATGCGCACGCGCGCGCCGGGTCCGCCGAACGCGCCGCCGAGGTCTACGAGCGCGGCATCGCGGCGGCGCGCGAAGCCGGCGACATCCAGGCGGCGAAGGAAATGGAAGTCTTCCTGAGGCGCCTGCACAAGGCGAAGCCTGCTTGAGCTACTCGCTCCGCCGCGCGGTTCCGGTCGACGCGCCGACGCTTGCGGTGCTTGCCGAGCGCACGTTCCGCGACGCCTTCGGCGAGCGCAATTCGCCGTCGAACATGGACCTGCACTGCGAGCGGTACTTCGGGCCGGACATCCAGGCGCGTGAAATCTCGGACCGCGGCATCGTGACGACGCTCGCGCTCGCCTCCGGGCATCTCATCGGGTTCACGCAGATGATGCCGTCGAAGCCGCAGCCGAACATCGTCGGGAAGCGCCCGGCGGAGCTCAACCGGATCTATGTCGTCGCCGCCTGGCAGGGCAAAGGCGTCTCGCAGGCGCTCCTCAAGGACGCGATCGCAAGCGCCACGGCCGCGGGCGCGGATTGCCTCTGGCTCGGCGTGTGGGAGCACAACCCGAGGGCGATCGCCTTCTATCGCAAGTCCGGTTTCGAGGTCGTCGGGACGCACTCCTTCATGCTGGGCGACGAGCGGCAGCGCGACCTCGTTATGTCGACCCGGATCGGTGTCAGGATCGGTTAGCCGCCATGTACGAAACACGCAAGCAGCCGCTCCTCGCGCCCTCCGCATTCGTCCGGCGCGTCCTCGCGCACCTCGCCGCCGCGCTGGTGCTGGTCGGCGGTTCCATCGCGATCGGCATGACGGGCTACATGCGCCTCGAGCACCTGTCCGCGCTCGACGCCTTCCTCGATACAGCCATGCTGCTCGGCGGCATGGGGCCCGTGCACATCCCGACGACCGACGCGGGCAAGCTGTTCGCGGGCTGCTTCGCGCTCTACGCCGGGCTCGTCTTCATCGCGACCGCCGCGCTCGCGCTTGGGCCCGTCGTGCACCGCGTGCTGCACCGTTTCCACCTCGACAAGGGCTGAGGCGCGGTGATCGGGCTGCTGCAGCGCGTCGACGGCGCATCCGTCGAGGTCGACGGGCGCGAGGTCGCGCGCATCGGGCGGGGACTCCTCGTCCTCGTCGGCGTCGAGCGGGGCGACGACGAGGCTTCGGCCGACAGACTCCTCGAGCGACTCGTGAACTATCGGGTCTTCCCGGACCTCGAAGGACGCATGAACCTCTCCGTGCTGGACGCCGCCGGCGGCCTCCTGCTCGTCCCGCAGTTCACGTTAGCGGCTGACACCGCGAAGGGACTGCGGCCCGGGTTCAGCCGGGCGGCCGAGCCCGCGGCGGCGGAGCGGCTCTTCGATTTTATGGCAAAGCGCGCCGAAAACCGCCTCCCGGGCGCGCAATCGGGCCGGTTCGGCGCCCATATGCGGGTATCGCTCGTCAACGACGGCCCGGTGACGTTCTGGATCCGGGTACCTCCCCACGAAGGCCCCGAGGGTATTGGCGTATCATGATCCGCTGCCGCACGTTACGCGGCCCGGAGTCCTGACATGGGAATTGGTTTTCGCGAACTCTTGGTCATCCTCGCGATCGCGCTCCTGATCTTCGGCGCGAAGAAGCTGCGCAACATCGGCTCGGACCTCGGCGCCGCGGTGCGCGGCTTCAAGAAGTCGATGAACGAGGGCGAGGACGAAGAGTCCGGCAAGAAGCTGGCGCGCGAAGAGCGCCCGGACGCGGACTTCAGCTCCAGCAAGGGCGAGCGCGACAGCGCCGATTCGTCCAAGAACACGTAAGGCCGGATGTTCGAGGTCGGCTTCACCGAGATCATCCTGATCCTCGGCATCGCGCTGTTGGTGCTGGGCCCCGAGAAGCTTCCCAAGCTCGCCAATCAGGTCGGCCGCTGGGCCGGGCGGGCGCGCGCAATGGCGCGGCAGCTCCGCGCGCAGCTCGACGAGGAAGTAGAAGTCATCAGCAAGGACGACTTCGGGCCCACCGTCCGCAAGCCTGCGAGCAAAGTCGATGCCCCCGCCGCGGAACCGCCGCCGCCGGCCCAGCATGCGCCGCCGAATCCGCCCAACCCGCCGGCCTACGTGGCGCCGGAATCCGACGCCGCGGCAACCGACGAGACGCAGCGGCCGCCATGAGCCCGCCGGACGAAGGGCAGGAAGAAACCCTCGCCGAGGGCACGCTGCTCTCGCACCTCCTCGAGCTGCGCGACCGCCTGCTGCGCGCACTCATCGCGACCGCCGTGATCGCGGCCCCTTGCCTCTGGTTTGCGAACAACATCTTCACCTGGCTGTCGGCGCCGCTGCGCAAGCAGCTTCCCGCGGGCACGCACCTGATCGCGACCTCCGTCGTCGCGCCGTTCATGACGCCGTTCAAGCTCGCGCTGCTCGCGGCGATCTACCTCGCGATGCCGATCATCCTCTACCAGGTCTGGGCGTTCGTCGCGCCGGGCCTGTACCGCCACGAGCGCCGCTTCGCGCTGCCGCTCTTCATCTCGAGCGTGATCCTCTTCTACGCCGGCTCGGTCTTCGCCTACTTCGTCGTATTCCCCGTGATCTTCCAGTTCTTCGTCGCGACGACGCCGGCGGGCGTCGAGATGATGACGGACATGACGCAGTACATGGACTTCGCGGTGCTGCTCTTCTTTGCCTTCGGCCTCGCGTTCGAGATCCCGGTGGCGACGGTGCTGCTCGTGCGAACCGGGATCGTGAAGCGCGAGACACTTACGAAGAACCGCGGATACGTGATCCTCGCGATCTTCATCATCGCGGCCTTCCTGACGCCGCCCGACGCCGTGTCGCAGACGCTCATGGCGCTGCCGATGTATGCGCTCTACGAGGGCGGCGTGCTCATGTCGCGCATCCTCATCCGCGACAAACCGGCCGAAGCGGAGCACGACCCGGCTTGATGTTGCACCGCGATTTGGCGGAGACTCGCCCGACTTCGGAGTAATGCCTGAATGAGCCAAGACCTGCAGATCCCGCCGGGGACTTTCCTCGGCCATCCGAAGGGGCTGTACCTCCTGTTCGTGACCGAGATGTGGGAGCGCTTCTGCTTCTACGGGATGCGCGCGCTCCTCGTGCTGTACGCGGCGTCGGCGACGCATGCCGCGAACCCAGGCCTCGGCTGGGCGGAGCCACAGGCAAACATTCTCTACGGCTGGTACCTCGGCCTGGTGTACGGAACCGCGGTCTTCGGAGGCTGGATCGCGGACACCTGGCTCGGCCAGCGCAAGTCCGTCATCCTCGGCGGGCTCATCATGGCGGCGGCCCAGTTCATGCTCGCCGCGCCGGTCGACATCATGGGCACCTCGGGTGCCTTTTCATTGTCCGCGCTCGGCATCTACTTCCCCGAGACGCCGACGAGCTTCTACCTCGGCCTGCTCCTGATGTGCGTCGGCAACGGCTTCTTCAAGCCGAACATCTCGACCATGGTCGGCGAGCTGTACCCCCGCGGCGATGCGCGCCGTGACGGCGCCTTCGTCATCTTCTACATGGGCATCAACCTGGGCGCCTTCCTGGCCCCGCTCGTCTGCTCGACACTCGGCGAGGATCCGGCCTACGGCTGGCGCATCGGCTTCTTCGCTGCGGGCATCGGCATGCTGCTCTCGGTGATCATCCAGCTCGCGTTCGCACAGCGCTACATCGGCGATGTCGGGCGCCAGCCGAGCGCGCAACGCTCGCTCACCATTTCGGGCGGCACCAAGCATCCGCTGACCCAGGTCGAGCGCGACCGAATCCGCGTCATCTTCGTGATCTTCGTGTTCGTCGCGATCTTCTGGGCCACCTTTGAGCAGGCTGGCGGCCTCATGAACCTGTTCGCGGACAAGTACACGCGGCGCGAAGTCGGCGGCTTCCTGACGCCGACCGGCTGGTTCCAGTCGCTGAATCCCCTCTTCATTCTGCTGCTCGGCATTCCGTTCTCGATGCTCTGGACCTCGCTCGGCCAGCGAGGCCGGAACCCGTCCACGCCGATCAAGATGTCGCTCGGCCTCGCTCAGGTCGCGCTCGGCTTCGTCTGCCTCGTGATCGCGGTGTTCGAGATGCAGCACTCGGACGACGTGAAGTCGGGCATGATCTGGATGGTCCTCGCCTATTTCTTCCACACGACCGGCGAGCTCTGCATCAGCCCGGTCGGACTCTCGATGGTGACCAAGCTCGCGCCGCTCCGGCTCGGATCGATGATGATGGGCGTCTGGTTCCTCGTGAATTTCGTCGGCAGCACGCTCTCGGGATACATCGGCGCATTCACCGAGAACATGGGCCAGTACCCCTGGATGCTGAGCCTCGCAGCCGATGTTGGCGTGCGGCCGGAGCACGCGGGCCTGCTCGGCGTTTTCGGCGGACTCGTCGTCGTGCTGCTCGCATTCAGCCTGGCGCTGTGGTCGATTTCGGGACCGATCGTCACCTGGATGCACGGCGCCGAGGCCGGCCGCAAGTGAGGCATTGAATGAAACGTGCGGTCGTCGGTCTGGGTCTTTCCTGCCTGCTCGCCGCTTGCGGCGGCGCCGGCGACGCCGGCCCGCCGAAGGAGACCGCCGACCAGTTCGTCGCGCGCGCCAATGCGGAGCTCGAGAAGTCGGCGCACGAGAACTCGATGGTGAGCTGGGTCCAGCTCACTTACATCACGCCGGACACCGAGGCGCTCGCGGCGATCTCGAGCGACCGCATCCGCACGGATTACTCGCGCCTCCTGGGCGAAGCCAAGGCCTACGAAGGGCAGAAGCTCTCCGCCGACGCGGCGCGCTCGTTCCTGCTCCTTAAGCTCGACCAGGACGCCCCGGCGCCGGA
This sequence comes from Steroidobacteraceae bacterium, assembly GCA_035495635.1. Classification (GTDB taxonomy): domain Bacteria; phylum Pseudomonadota; class Gammaproteobacteria; order Steroidobacterales; family Steroidobacteraceae; genus SCUD01. The sequence goes on from DATJFN010000117.1 coordinate 8,024, forward strand.
AGATCCGAAGAAGCGCGCCGAGATGTCCGAGATCGAGGCGCGCATGGCGACGACCTACGGCACGGGCAAGTACTGCCCGAAGGGGCCGGAGAGCTGTCGCAACTACGACCAGCTCGCCGAGGTGATGGCGAAGAGCCGGAAGCCGGACGAGCTCCTCGACGCCTGGCGCGGCTGGCACAGCGTCGGTCCGTCGATGCGCAAGGACTACCAGCGCTTCGTCGAGCTCGCGAACGAAGGCGCGCAGACGCTCGGCTACAAGGACCTCGGCGAGCTGTGGCGCGCGGGCTATGACATGCCGCCGGCGGACTTCGAGAATGAGACCGAGCGCCTCTGGACGCAGGTCAAGCCGCTTTACGACGG
>DATJFN010000118.1:0-8557 GCA_035495635.1 Steroidobacteraceae bacterium
ACCGCGGTGGTGCTGAATCCCGAGTCGCGCGCGACGGAGCTCGCGACGCTCGTCAACGCCGCGGACCCGAGCGCCCTCGTCATGGACCAGCGCCTCATCGAGCGCATGCTGCCGGACCAGATCAAGGATCTCCCGGCAGTCGCCCTCGACGACTCGGACGCGAAATTTTTCCGGATGCTCGTCGACAGTGAGGCCGTGGCGCCGCCGCCGGCGAGCGTGGACCCCGATGCCACAGCCTACATCCTGTTCACGTCCGGCACGACCTCGCGGCCGAAGGGCGTCGAGATCAGCCAGAGCGCGCTGTTCGCGCAGATGGCGACTTTCGTGCGGCAATACCGCTTCGACGCGCGCACGCGGCTCATGAACCTCCTGCCTTTGCACCACACGGACGGCCTGACGCAGGGCGTCGTGGTGGCCGCCTGTGCCGGCGCCACGCTGCTCCGGCCGATGCGCATCCGCGTGTACCAGGTCGGCGAGATCGTGGACGCCTGCCATGAGCTGCGCGCCACGCACCTGGTCGCGGTGCCCTCGCTGCTCGCGCTCATGATGAGCCTCGGCGAGCGCTACCACGACGCGCTGCGCACGGACTGGTTCCGGTTCGTGATCAGCACCGCCGCCTACCTCGATCCCGGCTTGTGGCAGCGCTTCGAGGAGACGTATGGGACACAGGTCGTCAACGTCTACGGGCTGACCGAGACCGTCTGCGAAACGACCTATTGCGGGCCGGACGCGGCGACGCGGCGCATCGGCACGATCGGCAAGCCCGTCGACGCGGAAGTGCGCGTCGTCGACGAAGCGGGCCAGCGCCTCCCGGCGGGCTCCGAGGGCGAGCTCGTGGTGCGGGGCGCGCACGTCATGAAAGGGTACTTTCGCGCGCCCGAAGAGTCCGCCCGGGTGCTGCGCGACGGCTGGTTCCACACCGGCGATCTCGCGACCGAGGATGCCGACGGTTTCTTCCGGATCGTGGGGCGGAAGAAGGACGTGATCATCACGGGAGGCATCAACGTGTATCCCGAGGACGTCAACGCCGTATTGCGCACGGTACCGGGCATCGTCGACGCCGCGACGATCGGGCTTCCCGACGAGCGCTGGGGCGAGGTCGTCGTCAGCGGGCTCGCCGTGCGGGCCGGCGCGCAGCCAACGGAGCAGGACATCGCGGCGCACTTCCTCCAGCACGCGTCGCCGGAGAAGCTGCCGCGCGAGTTTCACTTCTTCGAAGACCTTCCACGCGGCCCGGCCGGGAAAGTCGTGAAGGCGGAGCTCGCGCGCCTGATCACCGAACGCCGCGCGACGGCCCATCATGAGGCGCATACCGGCGGCGTGCGCGAGCGCGTGCTTCAGGTGGCCGCCCAGGCGTTCAAGTGCCGGGTGGACGAGATCTCCGAGCAGTCCACCGCCCGCACCGTGGACGGCTGGACGTCGCTCGCGCATGTCGAGTTCCTGATGGCGCTCGAGCAGGAGTTCGACTTCACGATGCAGCCGGAGGACATCCTGCGCATCGATTCCATCGGCGACGCGCTGGAGCTGCTCCGCCGGCAGGCGGGACTCGGCGCCGGCGACGCGACCTGAGATGCAGGTCCTCGAGCTTACCTGGCTCGGGTGGATCGTCGCGTCGATCATCGTGTGCTGGGCTTTGCCCGGCCGCTGGCGGCCCTGGGGCATCGCGGCCTTCGCGCTCGCTTTCCTCGCCGTCGAGGATCCGCCGTCCGCCGCGATCCTCGCGGTCATGGCCGCGATCACCTGGTGGTCCGGAGCGCGGGGCGGCGGACAGCAACCGGGCATCGCGGCCGTCGTCGTGCTGCTCCTGGGCACGCTCGCGGCATTCAAGGTCGCCATGGCGGGCAACGGTTTCGCGCTGCCGCTCGGCATGTCGTACTACACGTTCCGCTGCGTTCACTACGCGCTGGAGCGCTTCAAGAAGTCGCTGCCGCCGCACACGGGATCGGAGTTCCTGGCTTACCTCTTCTTCCTGCCGACCATCGTCGCGGGGCCGATCCATCGATTCCCGGAGTTCCATCGCGACCTCAGGCGCACGCGGCTCGGCGCGGAGCTCGTTTCCGAGGGCCTCGAACGCGTGCTGTACGGGTACGCCAAGATACTGGTCGTGTCGGGATGGCTGATCCAGCAGCAGCTCCAGCCGTGGATCGCGGCGCTCGCACCGGCGCATGCGTGGATCTCGACCTATCTCTACATGCTGTCGGCCGGGTACATGGGATATCTCACGTTCGCCGGCTACTCGGACATCGCGATCGGCGCCTCGCGCCTGACGGGTTTTCGCGTCATCGAGAACTTCAACAACCCGTTCGCGAGCCGGAACATCGTCGAGTTCTGGCGGCGCTGGCACATCTCGCTGACCAGCTGGGTGCGCGACTACCTGTACGCCACCGTCTTCTCGCTGACTCGCAAGCCCTACCTGGCCGCGCTCTCCGCGATGCTCGTCATCGGCCTCTGGCACGAGGTGACCGCGCGCTACGTGATCTGGGGCCTCGCGCATGGCCTCGCAGTCGCCGGCTGCCAGTGGTACCAGCGGCGGCGCGCCGGCGGCACGGCGCCCTCGTCGCGACCGCGTGCTATGTTGGGCGCGTTCGCGGGATGGTTCGTGACGTTTCATTTCGTCATGCTGAGCTGCGTGTTCGTGATGCACGACTTCGACCGGGCAATGGACATCTACCGCACCCTGCTGACGGGCCGGCCCTGATGTACGGCTGGCTATTGCCGCGGGTGGGCCGGCGTTGGGCACTGCTGCTCAGCGCGCTCTGGTTCGGGACGCTGATCGCGCTCGTCATCCTCCTCGCCGCCGAGCCCAAGGCGGGCTTCCGCTATGACGACCTCTGAGCAGGCCGCCCCCGGTATCGTGGTGCTCGGCGTTCCGCGCACGGGCACGACCCTCCTGCGACGGTTGCTGAACGGCCACCCGGACATCTGCTGTCCGGGCGAGACGTTCCTGCTCGCCTCGGCGGCGCGCTTCCTGCAGTCGGACAGCGTTTCGGAAGGCATCGATTACGGCGTGCTGGGCGGCCTCGCGGCCGCGGGCATTCCACGCGAGCAGGCGCTGGCGGACCTGCGCGGCCTCGTCGAAGGGAGCTTCCGGCGCATCGCCGCGCGCGCGGGAAAACCGCGCTGGGCGAGCAAGACCGCGGTCGACTCGTTCTACGTGGACGAGATCGAGAAGCTGATGGCGGGCCACGTGCGCTTCGTCTGCCTCGTCCGGCACGGGGTCGACACGGCGCTCAGCCTCAAGGACCTGTGCGACGCCAACGAGTCCTTCATCCGCGAAATCCACGCCTACGTCGCGCGCTACTCACGGCCGCTGGTCGCGTTTGCGCACCTGTGGGCCGATGTCACGACGTCCCTGCTCGGGCTCGCGGAGCGGCGCACCGCGGACACGATGCTGCTGATGTACGAGGACCTGATCGCACAGCCGGCCGCGACCCTCGATCGGCTCGCGGGCTTCCTCGGGCTGGAACCGGGCTCGCTCGGTACCGCGGCACTCTCGCAGGACGCGCCGTCCGGGCTCGGTGACTGGAAGACTTACTCCAAGGCCGGCATCGACAGCAGCAGCATCGGCCGGTGGCGGAGCCTCGGCGCGACGTCGCTGCACCTGCTCGCCCCGATCGTCAATCCCGTGCTGGCGCGCGCCGGCTACGACGAGATCGAGGCGCCGCCAGCACCGGATGCCGACCAGGCCATGCGGCGCTACGAGATCACGATGGGCCTGCAGGCCAAGCGCAGCCGCGCCCGGGAGCCCGACCGGGACTGAGCGCTACGACGGCGGACGCGGCAATGCGTTCGCGATCGACGACTCGAGCCAGTCCGAGTACCGCGCCTGCCCGTCGGGCGTCACGTGCGTGAGGTCGCAGTACAAGCCCGCGGGCAAGGGTTCGGGCTGCCAGTGCCGGACGCGGCCGGCGAGCGCGCGGCCGGACTCGCCGTCGTTCGCGATCATGCGGGTGTTGCGCGCCTCGACGTCGTAATCCGGTCGACGCGGGATCGAAACGAATGCGACCTCGACGCCGTCGCCCAGCAACTCTTCCGCGAATTCGCGCGTCGAGCGCGGGCCGGGACCGTCGGGGCGAACCGTGACCCAGTCAGATCTCACCTCGAGCAGCTTCTCATGGTCGCGCTGTACCTTGCGCGCCCAGCACGGGTAGCCGAATTGCACCTTGGCATCGTCCTCGGCCGCCGCGTCGTCGAGCCCGAGCTGGCTGCGCAGGTGCGCGACCCACAGGAGAAAGCGCCGCGATGGCGGGCGATCCGCGGCCAGGAATTCGGACTCCATGACGACGACGTCCGGGCGGGCGCGGCGGATGTCGGCAGCGAGCGGCGCGAAGTCGTAGAACGTGCCCCAGTTACTGCTGATGCGAAGCGCCTCGACGGGCATCTTCGCAGCGCCGGAGACGCCCGCCGCGAATGCCTGCTCGTCGCGGGTCGCGTACTTGAGGGCGGAAGACCCGAGCAGGATGACGCGGCGCGCGCCGTTCGCCGAAGCGCGGGACTCGAAGGATGCGATGCGCTCGCGATTGAAGCGGCTGAAGGAGTCGTCGATCTGCACCCCGGCCTCGGCCGCGGCGAACCAGACGCCCCCCCACGCCAGCGCAGCGAGCGCGATGGCGAGGAACCAGGCGGGCAACGGCGTCGGGATGCGTGAGTCTGGCTGCGGCACGGCGCCAGCATAGCGCCGCTTCGATCAGAAGCCGCCGGTGCGGAAGAAACGTGTGATCGATTCCGCAACCGGCAGCGAGAAGAGCATGCCGGTGTGACTCACGTCGAGGATGGTCGACGCCGTCGCGCCCGGCAGCCGGGTTTCGTCGACCGCGATGGTGCCATCGTTCGGCACGGGCAGGCTCGAGAACAGCCGCCCGAGTCCCGCGGAACGGCTTCCCGCGATCACGCCGACCTCGCGCGGCCCGTTCCAGCTGCGCGCGCGCGGACGCGCCAGCTCGGCGACCGCGAGCGAGCCGAGGATCTGCGGGCCCCAGGACCAGGCCGCGATCGCCTGCGCGGCGCGCGAGCCCTGCACCGGCGAGCCGAGCAGCACGATGCGCCCGGGCGGCAACTCGCGCTCAGTCGCGAAGGTCTCGAGCGTCACGACGCCACCGAGGCTGTGCGCGAGGATGTGGACCGGCCCGCCGAACGAGCGAAGCCGCGCGGCGAGCGCCGACGTCGCGTCGGCGAGGCTCGCCTGCGTCGACGGGTAGCGGAAGACGGATGCCTCGAAGCCCGCGGCCGCGAGCCGCTCGCGCAGCAGGAAGAATTCCAGCCCGTTGAGCCACAGGCCGTGGACGACGACGACGGGAATGGGCTTCGCGTTCAGCCTGTGGGTGCCGGCGGCTTCTTCACGCGGATATGCAGCTCCGCGAGCTGCGCGTCGTCCGCCTCCGACGGCGCGTCGGTGAGCGGGTCCCAGGCCGACTGCGTCTTGGGGAAGGCGATCACGTCGCGGATGCTCTCCGCGCCGGACATCAGCATTGCGAGGCGATCGAGCCCGAAGGCGATGCCGCCATGTGGCGGCGCGCCATAGCGCAGCGCCTCCAGCAGGAAGCCGAACTTGATCGAGGCCTGCTCGCGCGAGATACCGAGCAGGTCGAAGACGGCGCTCTGCATCTCCTCGCGGTGGATGCGGATCGAGCCGCCGCCGACCTCGGAGCCGTTCAACACCATATCGTAGGCGCGCGCGAGCGCGTTCTTCGGGTCGGCCGTGAGCGCGGACGGGTCGGGATCCGCGGGCGACGTGAACGGGTGGTGCATGGACATCCAGCGCTTCGACTCCGGGTCCCACTCGAACATCGGGAAGTCGGTGACCCAGAGCGGCTGCCAGCCCTCCTCCACCAGGCCGAGGTCGCGACCGAGCTGGAGCCGGAGCGCGCCGAGCGCGTCGTTCACGACTTTCGCCTTGTCGGCGCCGAAGAACACGAGGTCCCCGGTCTCCGCCCGCGTGCGCTCGAGGATGCCGGCGACTGCGGCGTCGGACAGGAACTTGAGGATCGGCGACTGCAGGCCCTCGCGGCCTTTCCCGGCGTCGTTCACCTTTATATAGGCGAGCCCGCGCGCCCCGAAGCGTGCGACATAAGCCGTGTAGTCGTCGATCTGCTTGCGGGACAGCTCGCCGCCCCGCGGCACGCGGAGCGCAGCGACCCGCCCGTCCGGGTCCGCGGCGGGCGTGGCAAACACCTTGAACTCGGAGCCGCGCACGAGGTCGCCCACGTCCGCGAGCTCGAGCGGCACGCGCAGGTCCGGCTTGTCGGAACCGAAGCGCCGCATCGCCTCTTCGTAGGTCAGGCGCGGGAAGGGGTCGGGCAGGCGCGCCTTCAGCACCCGCGAGAAGACGTGGCGGATCAGCCCCTCCATCAGGGCCATGACCTGCTCCTGCGCGAGGAACGAGGTTTCGATGTCAAGCTGCGTGAACTCCGGCTGCCGGTCGGCGCGCAGGTCCTCGTCGCGGAAGCAACGCACGATCTGGTAGTAGCGGTCGAAGCCGCTCATCATCAGGAGCTGCTTGAAGATCTGCGGCGACTGCGGCAGCGCGAAGAACTTGCCGGGATGCGTGCGCGAGGGCACCAGGTAGTCGCGGGCGCCTTCCGGCGTCGCCTTCGTCAGCATCGGCGTCTCGATGTCGACGAAGTGGTGGTCGTCGAGGTATTCCCGCATCGCGCGCGTGATCGCGTGGCGCCGGCGCAGGCGCTCCTGCATCACGTCGCGGCGGAGGTCGATGTAGCGGTGCTTGAGGCGGAGCTCCTCGCCGACATCCTCGTCGAGCGAGAACGGGGGCGTGGCGGACGGATTCAGCACGACGAGCTTCGACGCCAGCAGCTCGACCTGGCCCGAGGACAGGTTCGTGTTCACCGTGCCCGCGGGCCGCGGCCTCACCTTTCCCTGTACCTGGATGCAGAACTCGCGGCCCAGGTGCTCGGCGGCCTTGAACGCTTCCGCCGAGTCCGGATCGAACACGACCTGCAGCAATCCCGAGCGGTCGCGCAGGTCGACGAAGATGACGCCGCCGTGATCGCGCCGACGGTGCACCCAGCCGGCCGCCTCGATGGTGCGGCCCGCCAGGGACTCACCGACTTCTCCGCAATAGTGTGTGCGCATGGACAAAGCGGGCGATGTTACGTGCCGGCCGGCTGCGAAGGCAACCGCGCTCAGCGGCGCAACGGGCGGCGCCGAGCGCGCTTAGGGCGGGCCGGCTTCGGCTTCTTCGCCGCCACGTCGGGCTTCGCGGCCGCCCCGGCGTCCGGCTTCTTTTCGGCCGGCTTCGCCTCGGTCTTCTCGTCCTTCGGCTTCTCGGCGGGCGAGCTGCCTGCAGCAGCAGGCTCTTTCTCGCCGGCGATGTTGCGCTTCGCTTCCTTGTCACCCTTGAAGTCCGTCTCGTACCAGCCGGCGCCCTTCAGGCGGAATACCGGCGCGGAGACGAGCCGCTTGAGTGCTGCGCGACCGCAGGCCGGGCACTTGCGCAGCGGCCGGTCGGTGACCTTCTGGAGCTCCTCATGGTGGTGGCCGCAGGCGGCGCACTGGTATTCGTAAAACGGCATCGGCGAAGGAACCTCCCTCGCCGGCTATTTTCGCATAACCAGCTTGCCGTCCTTTGCGGTCACCCGGATCGCATCACCGGGGCCGAACTCGCCCGTGAGGATGCGCTGCGCGAGCGGATTCTCGAGCTGCTGCTGCAGCGCACGCTTGAGCGGCCGCGCGCCGTACACCGGGTCGAAGCCCGCCGCGCCGAGCAGGTCCATCGCGGCGTCGTCGAGCTCAAGCCGGATGTCGCGCTCGCCGAGGCGGCGGCGCAGGTAGCCGGTCTGGATCCCGACGATGCGGCGGATGTGCTCGCGGCCGAGCGGGTGGAAAACGACGATGTCGTCGATGCGGTTGATGAATTCCGGGCGGAAGTGCTGGGCGACGATCTCGAGCACGGCCGACTTCATCTTGGCGTAGTTTTCCTCGCCCGCCATCTCCTGGATGACCTGCGAGCCGAGGTTCGACGTCATGATCACGACTGTGTTTCGGAAGTCCACCGTCCGGCCCTGTCCGTCGGTCAGGCGGCCGTCGTCCAGCACCTGTAGCAGGACGTTGAAGACATCGTGGTGCGCCTTCTCGATCTCGTCGAGCAGGATCACGGAGTACGGCCTGCGGCGGACGGCTTCCGTCAGGTAGCCGCCCTCCTCGTAGCCGACGTAGCCCGGCGGCGCGCCAATCAGCCGCGCGACCGAGTGCTTTTCCATGAACTCGGACATGTCGATGCGGATGAGCGCATCTTCGGTGTCGAACAGGAATTCCGCGAGCGCCTTGGTGAGCTCGGTCTTGCCGACTCCCGTGGGTCCGAGGAACAGGAAGGAGCCGTTCGGGCGGTTCGGGTCGGCAAGTCCCGCGCGCGAGCGGCGGATTGCGTCGGACACCGTGCGCACAGCCTCTTCCTGGCCGACGACGCGCTTGCCGAGCTCCTGCTCCATCTTGATGAGCTTCTCGCGCTCGCCCTCGAGCATCTTTGAGACCGGAATGCCGGTCCACTTCGACACGACCTCTGCGACTTCCTCTTCCGTGACCTTGTTGCGCAGCAACTTGT
>DATJFN010000119.1:0-3079 GCA_035495635.1 Steroidobacteraceae bacterium
TCGCGGGCCGGCGCACCTGCTGCCGCTGCGGGCGCGTCTTCCACGTCGAGTCGAATCCGCCGGCTGCATCCGACCTCTGCACGGACGGCGGCCCGCACGACCTGGTGCAGCGGCCCGACGACAACGAGGAAACGGTACGACAGCGGCTCGCGGTATACCGCGAGCGCACGCAGCCGCTCATCGACTATTACGCGAAGATAGGGTTGCTGCGGCGCATTGATGCCGACGGCAGCCTCGGCGACGTCGACGCCCGTCTCGAGCGCGCAATCGCCTAAAGGGCGGCGAGCAACTTCTCTCCGACGGCGGCTTTTCGCCAGCCACTCAGGACGGGCACGTTGCGCGCGCCGCGCGCGAGGGCTGCGAGCTCGCGCCGCGTCGCGAGCACTTCCGGCTCGATCCGAAGCTCCGCCGAGACGGCGGCAAGCGCCTGCTGCAGCGCCTTCTGGCGCCGCAGCTGCTCGGGCCCGGGCCGCCCGGTGTCCTCTCCGCGCGGCTCCGCATCGGGCGCCGGCCCCGCGATCGCCGCGAGCAGCTCCTCGCCCGCGCGTGCCGCCGTGCCTTTCGGCACGGCCGCGATGCGAGCGAGTGCCTCGCGCGTCGCCGGCCGCGACTCCGCCAGCTCGTAGATCGCGGCGTCCGACAGGATCCAGCCGCGCGGGAGGTCGCGCGACATCGCGCGGCGCTCGCGCCACCCGGCGAGCGCGCGCGCGGCGGCGAACGACGGCGCATCGAGCCGGTCGATGCCCTTGAGCCGGCGCCAGGCCTCGGCGGGCTCGACGCGGTAGAGCGAAACCTCGCGAAGCGATGCGGATTCCTCGTCGAGCCAGGCACGGCGGCCCGCGGCTGCCAGCTTCTCCTCGAGCGCGGCGGCGAGCTCGGGCAGGTAACGGACGTCGTCCGCGGCGTAGGCAAGCTGCTCGGGCGACAGCGGGCGCTGCGCCCAGTCCGTGCGCGCATGTCCCTTGGCGAGCTCGACGCCGAGGACATGGCGCACGAGCTCGGCATAGCCGACCTGGGCCGGAAAGCCGAGGAGGGCGGCCGCCTGCTGCGTGTCGAACGCCGGCGCGAGCGGCGCTCCGGTCAGCGGCAGCAGGGCCTCGATGTCCTGGCGCGCCGCGTGCAGCAGCTTCGGGCGCCGGTCGTCCGCGAGCTCGCGCGCGAGCGCGCCGCCGTCCGCGATGGCGAGCGCATCGACGAGGACGATCTCGCCGGCGATCGCGGCCTGGATCAGGCACAGCTTCGGGAAGTAGGTGCGCTCGCGCACGAACTCGGTGTCGACCGCGAGCGACAGAGCGGCCGGCCACGCCGCGACGCGCTCCGCGAGCGCTGCAGGGTCGCGGATGGGTGTTTCGCCGGCGGTCATCGCCACCTTATTATGCGCATGCCGCCGCCGCGGCCCAAGGCATCATGACGGCATTACTGAGTTCGCTGGCCCAGATCGCCTTGCTGCGCAAGGACCCCGGCATCCTGCCCGCCTCGACGGCCTGGGTCGTGGTGTTCACGCTCGGCTACGCGGCCGTGAACTTCCTGATGGCGCGGATCGACGCCTCGGACCGCATCCTCGGGCGCACGGCCTTCGACCTCGTGCTCACGCTGACCTTCTTCTGGCTGCTCCTCGCGATCACGCGCCGTACGCACCGGTTCCCGCAGGTGGTCAACGCGATCTTCGGCACCTACCTCGTGTTCGCCCCGGTCATGATCGGGCTGATGCTGCTGCGCGGACTCGCGAAGACCCACTACCTCGTCTGGCTCCTGATGACGGCTGGCACCACGGTCGTCGTGATCTGGTACCTGCTCGTCGTCGGGCACGTGCTGCGCTCGGCGCTCGACACCGGCCTCGTGACCGGATTCGCGATCGCCGTGACCTGGGCGATCGTTTCGGTCGCCCTGTCCCAGAGTTGGTTCGGCGGCGCGACCTGATGCACCTGCACATCCTCGGCGTCTGCGGGACGTTCATGGGCGGGATCGCCGCGCTCGCGCGCGCCGCGGGGCACCGCGTCACGGGCTCCGACGCGAACGTCTATCCGCCGATGAGCACGCAGCTCGAGTCGCTCGGCATCACGCTGATCGACGGCTACGACCCGGGCCAGCTCGACCTCAAGCCCGACATCGTCGTGGTCGGCAACGTCATGACCCGGGGCAAGCCGGTGATCGAGCGCCTGCTCGACAGCGGGATTCCATTCACGTCCGGGCCGCAGTGGCTCGCGGAGAACGTGCTGCGGGGCCGCGAAGTCGCGGCCGTCGCCGGAACGCACGGCAAGACGACGACCTCCTCGATGCTCGCGTGGATCCTGCAGGACGCCGGGCGCGACCCCGGCTTCCTCATCGGCGGCATCCCGGCGAACTTCGGGACGTCCGCCCGTGCGGGTGCGGCCGCCGCTTTCGTGATCGAGGCGGATGAGTACGACACCGCCTTCTTCGACAAGCGCGCGAAGTTCGTGCACTACCGCCCGAAGCACCTGCTGTTGACGAACCTCGAATACGACCATGCGGACATCTACCCGGACCTGGCGTCGATCCAGCGCCAGGTTCACCACCTCGTGCGCACCGTGCCGGCATCGGGCCGGATCACCTGGAACTCCGGCGACGCGAACCTGAAGGCGACACTCGCGATGGGCGCCTGGACGCCGCTCGTCGAGTACGCCCGCGATTCCGCCGCCGAGTGGCGCACGAGGCTCGTGACGCCGGAGGGCGGCGCGTTCGAGGTGCTGCAGCACGACGCGCCGGTCGGCGTCGTGCGCTGGCCGCTGATCGGGCTGCACAACGTCGAGAACGGGCTCGGGGCGATCGCCTGCGCGGCGGGCATGGGAGTCCTGCCGGCCCAGGCCGCCGCCGCGCTCGGCCGCTTCGCCGGCGTGAAGCGGCGCCTCGAGCTCCGCGGCGAAGTCGGCGGCATCCGCGTCTACGACGACTTCGCGCACCATCCGACTGCGGTCGCGCTGACGATCGACGGCGTCCGGCGGCAGGCCGGGTCCGGCCGCATCGTCGCGGTGCTCGAGCCGCGCTCGAACACGATGCGGCTCGGCGTGCATCGCGAGGAGCTCGCCGAGTCGCTTGCCGCGGCGGATCGCGTGTTCCT
>DATJFN010000120.1:0-8599 GCA_035495635.1 Steroidobacteraceae bacterium
GGGGGGCTGGTATTATATCGGCCTCTTTTCCTGCCACAACCGGACCCTGGACTCCTTGGATCATCAAAGCGGCGCCGCTCCGTCGCCGGTCATCGTCGCACGCGCGGATCATCCGGTCTCGCGCTCGCGGATTTCGGGCAATGCGCTCAAGGTTCTCTACCGGCTCCGCGACGGCGGCTACCAGGCCTTCCTCGTCGGCGGCTGCGTGCGCGACCTCCTGATCGGCATCCAGCCGAAGGACTTCGACATCGCGACCGACGCCTCGCCCGAGGAAGTCCGCCGGCTCTTCCGGAATTCCCGCCTGATCGGCCGTCGCTTCCGCCTCGCGCACGTCCGCTTCGGGCCGCAGATCATCGAGGTCGCGACGTTCCGCGCGTCGAACGCCCCGACGCTGGACCCGGAGCTCGACGACATCGCCGAGGAGGATGCGGACGACAGTCTCGACGAGAACGGCGACATCAACGGCAACGTCGCGGAGCCGGACGATCCGCGCGACCTCGACCGCGTGCACGACGACCGGGGGCGGCTCCTGCGCGACAACGTATACGGCACGATCGACCAGGACGTGTGGCGCCGCGACTTCACGTGCAATGCGCTCTACTACAACATCGAGGACTTCTCGATCTGGGACTACGTCGGCGGCGTCGAGGATATACGCGCGCGCACGATCCGCCTGATCGGCGACCCCGAGACGCGCTACCGTGAGGATCCGGTGCGGATGCTCCGGGCCGTGCGATTCGAGGCGAAGCTCGGCTTCTCGATCCACGAATCCGCGCGCGCGCCGTTCGCGACGCTGGCCGGGCTCCTCGAGCACATCCCGCCCGCCCGGCTGCTCGACGAGTTCCAGAAGCTGTTCCTCGCAGGCTTCGGCCGCCGTTCTTTCGACCTCCTGCGCGAGCATGGGCTGCTCGAGCACCTGTTCCCTGCGACGGCGGAGCACCTCGCGGCCGAGCAGGACGGCACGTCGCTGGCGCTCATCCGCGCGGGCCTCGCGAACACGGACCAGCGCGTCGCCGAGGGCCGCGCGGTCACGCCGATGTTCCTGTTCGCCGTGATGCTGTTCGGGCCGGTCTCTGCGGCCGCGCAGCGGCGCTTCGAGTCGGGCATGCATCCCGGCGTCGCGATCGCGGAGGCGGTCGACGAAGTCGTCGGCCAGCAGAACCGCCGCATCGGCATCCCGAAGCGGTTCTCGATCCCGATGCGCGAACTGCTCGCGCTTCAGCCTCGCTTCCACCGGCGCGACGGACGGCGCGCGCTCGGATTCCTCGCGCACCCGCGCTTTCGCGCGGCGTACGACTTCCTGCTGCTGCGGGCCGAGGCGGGCGCCGAAGACCCGGAGATCGCGCGCTGGTGGACCGAGCTGCAGACACTGACGCCCGAACAGCAGCACGAGCGCGTGGGCGCCGACTCGGGAGGCGGGCCGGAGTCCGGCCCGGGTCGCCGGCGGCGGCGCCGTCGCGGCGGGCGCCGTCACCGCACGCAGAACACCGAGAACTGAGCGGCGGATGGCCTGGACGCCGGCCTACGTCGCGCTCGGCAGCAACCTGTCCGGGCCGCGGCGCCAGGTGGAGGCTGCGTTCGAGGCGCTCGCCGGCCTTCCCCACTCGCGGCTGGTGCTGCGCTCGAGCCTCTGGCGCAGCGCACCGATGGGCCCGCAGCACCAGCCCGCATTCGTGAACGCGGTTGCGGGCCTCGTGACGACGTCGTCTCCGCGCGAATTCCTCGACAGGCTCAGGGAGCTCGAGCGAAGCCTGGGCAAGGTCGAGCCCTCGGTGCGATGGGGCCCGCGTACGATCGACCTCGACCTGCTCGCATTCGGCGACAACAAGCTCGAAGAGCCGGGACTCACGCTGCCGCACCCGGGCCTGCACCAGCGCAATTTCGTGCTGTATCCTCTTTCGGAAATCGCCGCGGACCTCTGGGTGCCGGGACACGCTCGCGTCCGCCGGCTCCGTGAACGGGTTTCGGCCGCGGGCATCGAGCGGCTCGGCGCACGGGGATCCGTTGACGACTGAAGAAAAACGCGAAGGCTGGCCGCACCGGCTGGTGGTCGTCGAGGGGCTGATCGGGGTCGGCAAGACGAGCCTCGCGCGCAAGCTCGCGTCGGCCGTCGGTGCCGGCACCGTGTTCGAGCAGCCGATGGAGAATCCTTTCCTCGAGCGGTTCTACAAGGACCGCCGCGCGGCGGCTTTCCCGGCGCAGCTCTACTTCCTGTTCCAGCGCGCGCGCCAGCTCTCGGACCTGCGCCAGCACGACCTGTTCGCGCAGGTGCGCGTCGCCGATTACATGCTGGACAAGGACCGCCTGTTCGCGCGCATCGTGCTGGACGACGAGGAATTCAAGCTCTACGAGCAGGTCTATGCGCGGCTCGCGATGGACGCGCCGACGCCGGACCTCGTCGTGTTCCTGCAGGCCCCGGTCGACGTCCTGCTGCAGCGCATCGACCGGCGCGGCATCCCGTACGAGAAATACATCGACGCGGCCTACCTCGAGCGGCTCGGCGAGGCCTACACGCGCTACTTCCACCAGTACACGTCCTCCCCACTCCTGATCGTCAACACGGCGGAAATCGACCCGGCCAACAATTCGCGCGATTTCGACGACCTGTTCGAGACGATCCGGACGACGACGAGCGGCCGGCACTACGTCAACCCTGTCCGCGCCTGACTCCCTGTTGCGCGAGCGCCCAGGCGACGTGCTCGCGCACTACGGCGTCGCCGTCGTCCGCGCGCGCGCGGAGCGCCGCTGCCGCAGCCTCGGAGCGCGGTGCGTTGCCGAGCGCGACCGCAAGGTTGCGCAGCCAGCGGCGATAGCCGAGCCGCCGCAGCGCGCTGCCTTCCGTCCTTGCGAGGTACTCCGGCTCGCTCCATTCGAAGAGCTCGACCAACTCCGGCGAGTCGAGGCCGTGGCGCGCGCGGAAATCCGGCTCCGACGCGGCGCGCGCGAACTTGTTCCACGGGCAGACCAGCTGGCAGTCGTCGCAGCCGAATACGCGGTTGCCGATCGCGGCGCGGAGCGGCTCCGGGATCGCGCCGTGGTGCTCGATCGTGAGGTAGGAGATGCAGCGCCGCGCGTCGAGCTGGTAGGGCGCCGTGATCGCGCCGGTGGGGCAGGCGGGCAGGCAGGCGCTGCAGCTTCCGCAGCGGTCCTTGGCCCGCTCTCCGACCGGCAGCGGCAGGTCGGTGAAGAGCTCGCCGAGCATGAAGAACGAGCCGGCGCGCTCGTTGATGAGGTTCGTGTGCTTGCCGATCCATCCGAGGCCGGCGTCGCGGGCGAGCGGCTTCTCCATGACGGGAGCCGAGTCGACGAATGCGCGGTAGCCGAACGGGCCGATATCCGCCTCGAGGCGGCGCGCAAGCTCGGCGAGCCGGCTGCGCATCAGCTTGTGGTAATCGCGGCCGAGGGCGTAGCGCGCGACATAGGCCTTGCCATCGTCCGCGAGCACGTCGGCTGCGCGGCGCGCATCCGGCGCGAGCGCGGACATGCGCACGCTGATGACGCGGAGCGTCCCCGGGACGAGCTCTGCCGGCCGCGTCCGGCGACGGCCGTGACGCGCCATGTATTCCATGCCGCCGTGCCGCTCCTCGCCGAGCCAGCGCTCGAGGTTCGCCTCGTCCTCGGGCAGATCGATGCCCGCGATCCCGACCTGGTCGAAGCCGAGTTCGACGGCGATCGTATCGAGCCGCTCGCGCAGTCGCGCGAGATCCAATTCGGTGAAGGGACGGGCCATGCGGGAACGGTTGGCGGGGTACGGCCAGTATAATCGCGCCAATGGACGCGCTGCCCGTCGAGGTCTATTCGGCCGCTTCCGTACGCGCCATGGACCGCCACGCCGTCGAACGGGCCGGAATCCCGGGATACACGCTGATGCAGCGCGCGGGCAGCGCCGCGTTCGACGCTGTCAGGCGCGATTGGCCGGAGGCGAGGCGCGTCGCCGTGCTCTGCGGCGTTGGCAACAATGCGGGCGACGGCTATGTGTTCGCGCGGCGCGCCCGCGCGGGAGGCGTCGCGCTGTCGGTGGCGGCGCTCGGCGAACCCGCACGACTCGCGGGCGACGCGGCTCAGGCCTATCGCGACTTCGTGGCGGACGGCGGCGCGGCGGGCGCATTCGACGCGTCCGCTGTCGACGGCATGGACCTCGTCGTCGATGCCTTGCTCGGGAGCGGCGTCGACCGGCCGGTCGAGGGCGCCTACCGCGACTGCATCGAGAACGTGAATCGCAGTGGGCGTCCCGTGCTCGCGCTCGACATACCGTCGGGCCTCGACGCGGACAGCGGCCTGCCGCACGGCGTCGCGGTGCGCGCGACGCGCACGCTCGGATTCGTCGCGCTCAAAGCCGGCTATTTCCTCGGCGCAGCGCCGGATTTCGTCGGCTTGCTCGAGCTCGCCGACCTCGGCCTGCCCGCGAGCGTCCGCGATGCGGAGTCTCCATTGTTGCGGCGCATGACGGGGTCCCTCGCGGCGGCCGCGTTGCCCGCGCGCCGGCGCTCGGCGCACAAGGGTGAGCATGGCCGCGTCCTCATCGTCGGCGGATTCGTCATGGCGGGTGCCGCGCGGCTCGCGGGCGAGGCGGCGCTCAGGACCGGCGCCGGCCTCGTCACAGTCGCGACCGGCGAGGAAGACATAGAAGCGATCGTGGCGGCGCGACCCGAGCTCATCGCGCGCCCGGCCGCATCGGGTGCGAACCTCAAATGGCTGCTCGCGGCCGCGGACGCCGTCGCAATCGGTCCCGGCCTCGGGACCGGGCGCGAAGCCCACGACGCATTCAACGCCGCGATCGCGTCGGACCGGCCCCTCGTCGTCGATGCCGATGCGCTGAATCTCCTCGCGGCCGACGCGCGGCATCGACCGGACTGGATCCTGACGCCGCACCCGGGCGAGGCCGCGCGCCTCCTCGGCTGCGAAGCCGCCGCCGTGCAGAACGACCGCCTGGGATCGGCGCGGGCGATTGCGGAGAAATTCGGCGGCGTCTGCGTATTGAAGGGGGCGCACACGCTGGTCCACGGAAAGGAGGCGCCGCCCTGGGTCTGCGACCGCGGCAATCCCGGCATGGCGACGGCAGGTAGCGGCGACGTCCTCACGGGGATCGTCGCATCGCTCCTCGCGGGCGGCGCACCTCCTCCGCTCGCGGCCGCGGCCGGCGTCCTGCTGCACGCGGAAGCGGGCGATCGCGCCGCACGCGCGGGTGTTCGCGGCGTGATCGCGGGCGACCTGATCGCGGAGCTGCGAGGCGTCGTCAACTCGCCGTGGAGCTGATTCTCGCAGACGAGGCAGCGACCGCACGCGCGGGCGCCGCTCTCGCGCGGAGCCTGCCCGACATGCACGCGCAAAATCTCCTGCTCGCCCTTTCCGGCGAGCTCGGCAGCGGAAAGACGACCCTCGCGCGCGGGCTGCTGCGCGCGCTCGGCGTGACCGGAAGCGTGCACAGCCCTACCTTCACGCTGGTCGAGCCCTACGAGACGGCGCGCGGTGCCGTTCATCACCTCGACCTGTATCGCCTCGAGCCGGGAATGCGCGCGCTCGAGGGCCTCGGCTATCGCGACATCCGGGGCAGGCCGGGGCTCGTCCTGGTCGAATGGCCGGAACGCGCGGGCGATGCGCTCGGGGAACCGGATCTCGCAGTCCGACTCGAACACGAAGGCGGCGAACGGCGGATTTCTCTGGCTGCGCGCGGCGACAGCGGGCGCGCCTGGCTCGCATCGGGTCGCGCCTTACTCGAAGAATGCGGCCTATCTCGCTGAATAAGTTGAATTAAAAAAGCCCGGTCGCTACAGTAGCCCCAGGGGTTCCTGGGCGTACGGCAGTCATGCAGTCAATGCAGCGGATCGGCCTCGTCCTGTTGCTGCTCACCGGGAAAGCGGCGGCCGCGGATTCGGCCGCTCTCAAGGACATCCGCGTCTGGGCCAGCCCCGATTCGACGCGCATCGTCCTCGATTTGTCTGCGCCCACGGCCTATACCGTTTTCTCCCTGTCGAATCCCGAGCGCGTCGTCATCGATTTCGAGCGGATCGACGCGAACGCGAAGACGTTCCAGGTCCCCGGCGGTTCGGGCGTCGTAAAGTCGGTGCGTCTCGGCGAGCGCGGGCGCTCGGGACTTCGCGTCGTGCTCGACGTGAGCGAGAAGGTCGAGACCAAGTCATTCCTGTCGCCGCCCAACGAGACCTACGGCGACCGCCTCGTAGTCGATCTCGGGCACAACCTCGCGTCCCTTCCTGCGGAGGCGGCGCCGCCGGTGCCGGTGAAGGTGGCGGGCGGCGAAGGGCAACGCGACCTCGTGATCGCGATCGACGCCGGCCACGGCGGCGAGGATCCCGGCGCGATCGGCAAGGCGGGCACGCGGGAAAAGAACGTCGCGCTCGCGATCGCCAGGAAGCTGGCGGACCAGATCAACGCCGAGCCCGGCATGAAGGCGGTGCTGACGCGCACCGGCGACTATTTCGTCAAGTTCCGCGACCGCATCGAGCGCGCGCGCACGAACGAGGCGGACCTGTTCGTCTCGATACACGCCGACGCATTCATGGACCGGAGCGTGCGCGGATCGTCCGTCTACGTGCTGTCGACCCGCCGCGCGAGCAACGAGGCCGCGCGCTGGCTCGCGGACCGCGAGAACGCGGCCGACCTCATCGGCGGCGTGTCGCTGCACGACAAGAGCGACGTCCTGCAGTCGGTGCTGCTCGACCTCTCGCAGAACGCGACGATCAGCGCGAGCCGGGACGCCGCGACGCGGGTGCTCGCGGAGCTCGACCAGGTCGGGCGCCTGAAGAAGAGCGAAGTCCAGCACGCGAGCCTCATCGTGCTGACTTCGCCCGACGTGCCTTCGATGCTCGTCGAGACCGCCTTCATCTCGAACCCGGAAGAGGAGCGCAAGCTCAAGGATCCCGGCCACCAGGAGGAGCTTGCGGGCGCAATCCACGCGGGCTTGCGCCGCTACTTCTATGACAATCCGCCGCCGGGAACGCGCGTCGCGGTGCTCGCGGCGCGCGAGCGCGGCCAGGCGCTGCGACACGTCGTCTCTCCGGGCGAAACGCTCGGCGACGTCGCCGGCAAGTACGCGGTCAGCATTGACGAGCTGCGCCAGAAGAACCACCTGCAGACCGAGACCATCGCTTCCGGCACGATCCTCGAGATTCCCGTCGCCGGTACCTGAGCGGGTAAAATGGCGTGGCGGTCCCATGCCATGCCCATCCGAATCCTCGAAGGTCCGCTCGTCGACCAGATCGCTGCGGGCGAGGTCATCGAGCGACCGGCGTCCGTCGTCAAGGAGCTGATCGAGAACGCCCTCGACGCCGGCGCGCGCGCGATTGCCGTCGACGTCGAGTCGGGCGGCATCCGCCTGATCCGCGTGCGCGACGACGGCGACGGGATCGCCGCCGCGGAACTGCCGCTCGCGCTCGCGCGGCACGCCACGAGCAAGATTGCCTCACTGGACGATCTCGAGCGCGTCGCGACGCTCGGCTTTCGCGGCGAGGCGCTGCCGTCGATCGCATCCGTGTCGAGCCTCCGCCTGAGCTCGCGCTCACGGGTCGCCGCGGCGGGCGCCGCGATCGAAGCCGCCGACGGCCGCATCGGGACGACGGCGCCGGCGTCGCAGCCTCCGGGCACGACCGTCGAGGTGCGTGAGCTCTTTCATCGCGTGCCGGCGCGCCGCAAGTTCCTGCGCGCGGAGGCGACGGAGTTCCAGCACGTGCTGAAGACGGTCACGCGGCTCGCGCTGTCCCGTTTCGACGTCGCTATCACGCTGACCCACAACCGCCGCGAGCAGTTCGCGCTGCCGGCCGCGGCCGGGCGGCGCGAGCGAGAGGCGCGCGTGGCGCGCCTCGTCGGCGCGGACTTCGTCGCGGCCTCGCGCCACGTCGAGCATTCGCGGGGCGGGCTCGCGCTCGAGGGATGGATCGGCCTGCCGTCGGCATCGCGCGCGCAGCCGGACCGGCAGTTCCTCTTCGTGAACGGGCGCATCGTGCGCGACCGCCTGCTCGCGAATGCCGTGCGACTCGGCTACCGCGACGTGAGCCACGGCGGGCGGCATCCGGCCTGGCTCCTGTACCTGACGATCGATCCCCTGCAGGTGGACGTGAACGCACATCCGCAGAAGCTCGAGTTGCGATTCCGCGACGGGCGCAGGGTGCACGATTTCCTGTTCCGGACGGTGGAGCGTGCGCTCGCAGAGGCGGGGCACGGCGCCGCTCCGCAGGCGCCGGTCGCGGGCGCCGCGCGCCTCGGTGGCGAGCCTTGGCCAGCGAAAGTCGCGCTCGCGCTCGGCGAGCCGGTGCCGGCGTACGTGGGCGCGGCGCCGTCGCCCGCGCTGCCTGAGCCCGCCGCGCAGGATGGTGAGCATCCGCTCGGCCACGCGATCGCGCAGCTGCACGGCATCTATGTCGTCGCGCAGTCGGCGGAAGGCATCGTGCTCGTCGACATGCACGCCGCACACGAGCGCATCCTCTACGAGCGGCTGAAGGCCGCGATGGATTCCGGGAGCGGGCCGCGGCAGGCGCTCCTGGTGCCGGCGCTACTCGAAGTGACGGAGGCGGAGGCGCTCCTCGCGGAACAACATGCCGACGAGCTCGATGCCGCTGGCTTCACGGTGGACCGCGCGGGGCCC
>DATJFN010000121.1:0-3393 GCA_035495635.1 Steroidobacteraceae bacterium
TCTGCGGCATCAGTCTCGTAAACCCTTGGACCGTGTAGCCCCCGCCCACCCAGCGTGCCGATTCCGCACACGCTAACTTTCGTCTAAGTCCAACGGCTCGACACCCGAGGCGCATTGGTCTAACGTGTGCTTGCCAATGCTGCAACAGGGGAAAGGAGTCTCGCCGATGAGAAGGTTCCATCTCGTCTCGCTCGTAGTGTCTTTCGCCGGCGCGGGTCTCGCACAGGATACGGCGCGCTCGGCAGGTTGGGTAGTCATTCCCGTCCACGAATACAGCGCTCTCCGCGCGAAGGCGCATCCCGCGGAGCGCGAGCCCGACGTCCCGCGTGTCGACGCGACACTCACCCGCGTCGACTACGACCTGCGCCTCGATGGCGCGGTCGCGGCCGGCCAGGCAACCCTCACCGTCGACGTGCTCAAGGACGGCTGGGTCCGCGTGCCGATTCCCGCAGGCCTGCTCGTCTCCGCAGCGCGCGCGCAAGGACAGCCAGTTTCGCTCGTGCCCGCGCCGGCCCGGGGAGGCCCGCTCTCCGCGCTCTTCTCCCGACGCGGCCGCGCCGCTCTCGTGCTCGATATCGTGCTGCCGTCCGAGTCCTCGGGCGCCGAGCAGCGCGTCATGGCGCCCGGAGGCGGATCGGGCATCACGCAGGCCTCGTTGACCGTCCCGGAGGATATGGAGGTGACCGTCGCCGGTGGCGTCCTCGCCAAAACCTCGCCGGGCAAATGGGTGGCGCACGGCTCCGGCGATGAGGGCCTCACGTTCACATGCCGAAGGAAACGCGTCGAGCCGCCGCGCGTCGAGTTGCCGCTGAGGATGCGTGGCTCGCTGACCCAGCTGTTCGGCCTCGGCGAAGACGGGACCACGATCAACGCCGAGGTCGAAATCGAGATCGTCCAGGGAACGGCCAAACAGGTCCGCATCGCCGTTCCCGACGGCGTCGCGATCAATCACGTGCCCGGGGGCACGGTCGCCGAGTGGGACCTGAAGGCCGGCGAGCTGCTCGTAACCTTCCTGGAGCCGATCGAGCGTTCGGCGCGCTTCGGCATCATCGGCGAAGCCAAGCTCCCCCGCGACGGCCCCATCGCCGTTCCGCTCCTCCGCCTGCTCGACGTCGAGCGCGAGTCCGGCGCCGCCGCGGTCGAGGTGATCGGCGCAGGCGAGATCAAGAACGCTCAGCCCCAGGGGCTCGAGCCCGCCGACGCCGCCGACCTCGGTCCGATGCTGTCGGCCCGGCAATCGCCTGCGCTCTCCGCCTTCCGTGTGCGCGCTGCCGGCGTGGCGCCGGCGCTGCGCATCGACGTCGCGCGCTATGCGCAGCAGGCCGTCCTCACTGCCAACGTCGAAGAGGCGCGGCATCGTATCCTGCTCAGCCGCGACGGCAAGGCGCTCGTGCAGGCGCGCTTCGCCGTCCGAAACAATCAGCGGAACTTCCTGCGCATCGGCCTGCCGGCCGGCGCCACGCTCTGGAGCGCGTCCGTATCCGGCAAACCCGTGCGCCCGGGAAAGGCGTCCGACGGAAGTCTGCTCGCTCCGCTGGTGAAGGCGCGCGCCGGCGAGGAGGCGCCGTTGTTCGCAGTCGAAGTCGTCTACTTCACGTCGGCGTCGCCCTGGCAGGACAAGGGTAGGGCCGCGCTTCCCCTCCCCGCACTCGACCTCCAGGTCTCCCGGACGACCGTCACCGTCCACTATCCGCCGATGTACCGCCTCACGCCGGAGACGGGAGTCTTCCGCGTGCAGCAGTTCGAGTCCCCGGGACTGCCGATCCTGGCCGACGACGCCGCTCCGGCTGCCGCGCCCTCCCGCCCGCGCGCCGCTCCCTCTGCGGCGCAAACATTGGCCGACAACTATCGTCCGCGGCTCGCCTCGCGCAGTACGACGCTGCTGCCCAAGGGTCTGCCCTTCCCCGCCGTCGGACCGTCGCTCTCGCTCGCCGCCGAGCTGACCGAGGAGAACAAAGCGCCCTCGGTCGAAGTGTCTTACCAGAAAGGAGGCGCCCAATGACCATCCGCATCCTGATGACGATCGCGATCGGCGCTGCCGCGGCGCTCGCGCAAACCGGAGCGCCGGTCCCCGGACCGGGCAACGTTGCGCTGCCACTCGACGAATACAATCGCCTGATCGAGATGGCCTCCCGACCGGTGAAGGCTCCAGAAGCTCCACCCGTGCCCTATGTCATTCGGAACGCGCACCTTCAGCTCGCCGTCCAGGGTGAAAGGGTGACCGGCAGCGCCTCGCTGGACGGCGAGGTGTTCGCCCCCGGGACGATCAGAATGCCGCTCGTAACCGGCATGATCGTGACCGGCGGCGAGCTTAAAGGGCGCGACCTCCCACTCGCCCGCGAAGCCGGCGCGCATCAGGCGATCCTGACAGGACCGGCCGAATTCGCGATCGTCCTCCAGGCGGCGCTGCCGCTCCGGATCGAGACCGGCCGCGCGTCCCTCAACCTGATCGCGCCCGCCGCCGGCTCGGTCCGTCTCACGCTCTCGCTCCCCGGCGAAGAGACGCTGGCGCACTTGAGCCCGGGCCTGATTACGCGCCGCTCGTCCTCGGGCGGCCGGACTGTCATCGACGCGACACTCGTGCCCGGCCAGCCGGCGAGCCTCTGGTGGGCCGCCCGTCTTCCGCCTCCGACTCCCGCGGCCCCGAAGGAAACGCGCTTCCTCTCCGACGTAAAGACGATCGTGTCGCTCTCGGAGACCGAAGTGACCTGCGCGGCGCTCGTCGAGCTGACGGTGACGCAGGGCGAGCCGTCGCAATTTCGCGCGCAGTTGCCCGATGGATTCCGCTTCGTCGACGCCCGCGGCCCGACTGTGCAGGACCAGAGCGTCGAGGGCCAGGTGCTGACCCTATCGGTCGGGCCGGCCAGCGCCCGGTCGCATCAATTCCTCATCACCATGGCGAAGGCGAATGCCGGCACATCGGCAGGCGCGTCGCTCGCGACGTTCCCCGCCGCGCAGCGCGAGACCGGCGAGCTGGTCATCGAGAGCGAAGGGGCGGTCGAGGTGAAGGCGACCGGCTCCGGCGGACTCCGTCGCATGGACCTCAAGGAAACCAGCGACGCTCTTCGCGCGATGGCCCGCGGCGAGTTGCACGCGGCCTTCCGCTACCAGCGCCGCGCTGCGGAAACTCCGACTGTCGCGCTCGAATGGACGCGCTTCCCGGAAACGGGCGTCCTCTCGGCGGCCGCGCAGGACGCGGTAGTCACCACACTCGTCACACCCGAGGGACGGTCGTTGACCGAAGTGAAGCTGACCGTCCGCAACCAGTCGCAGCCCTTCCTGCGAGTGACGCTGCCGGCGGGCGCGACGATCCTCTCGGCCGAAGTCGCGGGCGAGAAGGTCAAACCCGTCGAGGGCGCGGACGGCAGCCGCGTGCCGCTGCTGCGTCCCGGC
>DATJFN010000122.1:0-24391 GCA_035495635.1 Steroidobacteraceae bacterium
GCCGCCGATGATCGGGCGCGAGACGAGCGGACTCGCGAGCGCCGCGCGGCAGGAAGCCGCCAGGCGCCGCTGCTCTGCGCCTTCGGCGAGGTTGACGCCCGCCGAGTTCGCGCGCTCGCCGCCGAACAGCCCGCGCGGCAGCGCAATGCGCGCGTGTGGGCCGCTGCCCGCGCGTTCGACGTCGGCGACCGGGTCGCCGACGACATCATCGACCGGCAGCGACTCGTCGACGATTCGGTTCACGAAGGAGGTGTTGGCGCCGTTCTCCAGCAGGCGCCGCACCAGGTACGGCAGCAGCTCCTCGTGCGAGCCGACCGGCGCGTAGACGCGGCAGGGCAATGCGCGCCCCGCGGGGTCGGTCAGCTCGGCATAGAGCTCCTCGCCCATGCCGTGCAGGCGCTGGAACTCGAACTCGCGCCCGCTCGCGCGCGCGAGGTGCACGATCGAGGCGGCGGTGTGCGCGTTGTGAGTCGCGAACTGCGGATACACGCGCCGCGTGCCGTCGAAGAGGATTCGTGCGCAGGCGAGGTAGGCGACGTCAGTGTTGGGCTTTCGCGTGTAGACGGGATAGCCCGGCAGGCCCCGCTCCTGCGCCCGCTTGATTTCGCTGTCCCAGTAGGCGCCTTTCACGAGTCGCAGGTTCACCAGCCGGCCGGCCGCGTCCGCGCGGCGCTGCAGGTAGCGGATCACGTCCGGAGTGCGCTTGGAATACGCCTGGACGGCAAGCCCGAGCCCGTCCCAGCCGGCGAGCGTCGGCGCGTCGAGCAGCCGGTCGATCAGGCGGATCTGGAGCTCGAGCCGGTCCGCCTCCTCCGCGTCGACCGTAAGCGCGATGCCCGCGGCCTTCGCAACCTGTCCGAGCGATTCGAGGCGCGGACCCAGCTCGGCAATGACCTCGCGCTGGTGGCCGTACTCGTAGCGCGGATGCAGCGCCGAGAGCTTCACGGAAACCGACGGCCAGCTCGCGGGCGCGCTGCCGGGCCGCACGGACCGCCCGACCGCCTCGATCGCGGCCCGATAGGACGCGAGGTAGCGCGCTGCATCCGCCTCGGTGAGCGCCGACTCGCCCAGCATGTCGTAGGTGTGCCGGTAGCGGGCGCCCTCATCCGAGGACGCGCGTGCGAGCGCCTCGCCGATGTCGCGCCCCATCACGAACTGCCGGCCCATGATGCGCATCGCCTGCCGGAACGCGGTGCGCACGACCGGCTCGCCGAGCCGCGCCACGAGCCGGCGCAGGAAGGTCGCGGGGTCGCGGACCTCGATCTCGGAATCGCGCACCAGCTTGCCGGTGAGCATCAGCCCCCAGGTCGAGGCATTGACGAACAGCGAGTCCGCCTCGCCGAGGTAGTCCGACCACTGGCCGATCGCGATCTTGTCCGCGATCAGCCGGTCGGCCGTGTCGGCGTCCGGAATGCGCAGCAGGGCCTCGGCGAGGCACATGAGCACGACACCCTCTTGCGAGGCGAGTCCATACTGCTGGAGGAAGGACTCGATCCCGGTTTTCCCCTCCCGGCGCGCGCGCGCCGCGGCGACGAGGCCGACGGCATCGCGGCGGATTGCTTCGCGCTCCGGCGCCGGCAGACGGGCGAGCGCGAGCAGTTCCGAGACGACCGTCTTCTCGTCGGCGAGGTAGCGCGCGTTGATGACCTGCCCGGCCGCCGACTCGAACTCTCCGTCGTCGGCGCGGAGGAACCGTGGTGCGGCGCTCATCCGGCGATTTTAGCCGCCGCCCGCCGCTTCGCGAGGTAGTCGGCGAGTATCCGGTCGTGGTCGAAGATGAGCGGCGGCGATTCATCCGGACTCGTCACGAGCACCGTGGCGGCATCGTCGCCCGCGACCGGTTCGCCGGAAGCCGTCGCCACGTAGACGATGGCGACCGAATGGCCGCGCGGATCTCGCGCCGGATCGGAGTAGACGCCGAGGATCTCGCGAAGCGTCACCTCGAGGCCGGTCTCCTCGCGCGCTTCGCGCATTGCGGCATGCTCGACCGTCTCTCCGATGTCCACGAAGCCGCCCGGCAGCGCGTGGCCCGGCGGCGGATGGCCGCGGCGGATCACGACGATCGGCCTGCCCGGACGGTCCTCGAGCTCGATCACGAGGTCCACGGTAACTTCCGGCGTGCGCGGCCGTGCCATCAGCGGCTGCCCGCGGCGCCGCCCGCAAGATAGGCGCTGATTAGGCGCCGCCCGAGGTACAGGAGCGGGATCAGCGCGATCGCCATCGCCATCTTGTAGCAGTAGTTGACGGTGCCGACCGCGAGGAACAGCGGGACCGGCCAGTGCTGAGGTCCGATCACGAAGGCGATGTAGAGCACGATGAAGCTGTCGACGAGCTGCGAGACGGCGGTGGAACCGGTCGCCCGTAGCCACACGTAGCGCTCGCCGGTCACCGCGCGAATGCGCTGGAAGATCGCGACGTCGATCAGCTGGCCGACAAGGAAGGCGGTGACCGAGCCGCCGATGGTCCACAGGCCCTGTCCGAAGATGTTCGCGAACGCGGCCTGCATGTCGGGCACGCCCCGCTCCGCACCGACCGTCACCCACCACTTCGCCGGCACGAGACCGATGGCGACATAGGCGAACAGGAAGGCGTAGACGATAAAGGCGACGGCCAGCCACGAGATGAGGCGCACGCCGCGGACGCCGAAGTGCTCGTTGATGACGTCGGTCATGATGAAGACGACAGGCCAGAGCATCACGCCGGCGGTGAAGGACAGCGACCCGCTCTGCCCGAACAGCCGCCAGTCGAAGGGAGAGACGCCAAGCGTGTCCTCGAGCGCGAAGATCTTGACGCCGACGAATTCGGCAATGATGGCGTTGGTGACGAAGAGGCCGGTGAGCGTGATGAAGAGCCGCGCCTCGCGCGAAGCGACGATCGCTGCGGCGGCGCCCGAGGGGCCCGCGCCCTCGCGGACGGGTTGGTGCACTGATGCCATGGTTTAACGGCCGCGATTATACGGGGCCGGCCGCGAGCGGCCGGTATAATCCGCGGCTGGCGCGGACGGGACGGACGCATGGACCAGGCCCTGCTCGATCGGCTCGAATCGCAAACGGCGGAGCTCGCGCGGACGGGCCTCTTCAAGCGCGAGCGCGTCATCGCCTCGCCGCAGGACCCCGTCATCCGCCTCGAGGACGGGCGCGAGGTCGTGAACCTCTGCGCCAACAACTACCTCGGCCTCGCGCACCATCCCGCGCTCGTGGCCGCCGCGCACGCGGCGCTCGACCGCTACGGCTACGGAATGGCCTCGGTGCGGTTCATCTGCGGAACGCAGACCGTGCACCGCGAGCTAGAGCGGCGGCTGTCGGCCTTCCTCGGCACTGAGGACACGATCCTCTATTCCTCCTGCTTCGACGCGAACGGCGGGCTGTTCGAGACGCTGACCGACGAGCAGGACGCGATCATCTCGGACGCGCTCAACCACGCGAGCATCATCGACGGCATCCGCCTTTCCAAGGCGCGGCGCCTGCGCTACGACAACGCGGACCTCGGCCAGCTCGAGGCGCGCCTCGCCGAGGCGAAAGACGCGCGCACGCGCCTCGTCGTCACCGACGGCGTGTTCTCGATGGACGGAGTCATCGCGCCGCTCCCGGGGATCTGCGAGCTCGCCGAGCGTCATCGCGCGACGGTCATCGTCGACGACTCCCATGCCACGGGCTTCATGGGCGCGGGAGGCCGCGGCACGCACGAGCACTGCGGCGTGATGGGGCGCGTCGACGTCCTCACGGGCACGCTCGGCAAGGCCCTGGGCGGCGCCAGCGGCGGCTACGTCTCCGGGCGTGCGCCCATCGTCGCCTGGCTGCGCCAGCGCTCGCGGCCGTACCTCTTCTCCAACTCCATCGCGCCCGTCGTCGCCGCGACGACGCTGGCGGTGCTCGACATCCTCGAATCGGATCCCTCGCCGCGCCGGCGCCTCGCCGAGAACGCGGCGTGGTTCCGTTTGCGGCTCGCCGCCGCCGGCTTCCGGCTCGTACCGGGCGAGCACCCGATCATTCCCGTGATGATCGGCGACGCCGCCCTCGCCGTGCGCATGGCCGACCGCCTGCTGGAGCTCGGCGTCTACGCGATCGGCTTCTCGTACCCCGTCGTCCCGATGGGCAAGGCGCGCATCCGGACGCAGATGTGCGCCGCGCACACGCGGCCGATGCTCGAGAAGGCCGCGGAGGCCTTCGCCCAGGCGGGCCGCGAGCTCGGCATCACAGGACAGTGAGGCGACGATGAAGGCATTGATCAAGTCGCGCCGCGAGCCCGGCATCTGGCTCGGAGAGCTGCCGACGCCGGAGCCCGGGCCGAACGACGTGCTGATCCGCATGCACAAGACGGCGATCTGCGGGACCGACATCCACATCTGGCAATGGGACGCCTGGGCGGAGCGGACGATCCCGGTGCCGATGCAGGTCGGCCACGAGTACTGCGGCGAGATCGTCGCCCTCGGGAGCGAGGTCCGCGGCTTCGCGATCGGCGACCGCGTCTCCGGAGAGGGGCACATCACCTGCGGCCACTGCCGCAACTGCCGCGCGGGCCGCAGGCACCTGTGCCGGAACACGCAGGGTGTCGGGGTCAACCGCCCGGGCTGCTTCGCGGAATACATGGTGCTGCCGGCCTCGAACGTGTTCCGCCTGCCCGCAGGCATCAGCGACGAGATCGCCTCGATCCTCGACCCGCTCGGCAACGCGACGCACGCGGCGCTCTCCTTCAACATGGTCGGAGAGGACGTCCTCATCACGGGTGCCGGCCCGATCGGCATCATGGCGGTCGCCATCTCCCGCTTCATCGGCGCGCGGCACGTCGTCATCACGGACGTCAACGACTACCGGCTCGACCTCGCGCGGCGGATGGGCGCGACGCGCGCGCTAAACGTCAGGAGCGCGAAGATCGACGACACGATGCGCGAGCTCGGCATGGAGGAAGGCTTCGACGTCGGACTCGAGATGTCCGGGAACGCCTCGGCTTTCCGGGACATGCTGCACGCAATGCATCACGGCGGCAGCGTTGCGCTCCTCGGCATCCCGCCGGCGGAAGTCGCCATCGACTGGAACCAGGTGATCTTCAAGGGCCTCGTCATCAAGGGCATCTACGGACGCGAGATGTTCGAGACCTGGTACAAGATGGCCGCGATGCTGCAGAGCGGGCTCGACGTCAGCGGCGTCATCACCCACCGCTTCGCCTTCAACGATTACAACCGCGCGTTCGAGACGATGGGCGGCGGCCAGTCCGGCAAGGTTATCCTCGACTGGGCCGCGTAAGGGACTGTCACCTTTGCCGGCTTTGCGGCAAATGGGACTGTCCCCTCCTCACTCGACGCGGCAGGCGCAGAGGTACACAGGCCGCCCCTCCGCGGCCAGCGCCAGCAGCGCCCGCGCGCGATCGAGCGCCTGACCGATGCCCGGCAGCGGGCTGCGATGGGGCGCGACCGCGTCGACGACGAACGCCGCGGTCCGGCGCAGCGAGAGCGCGAGCTCGTCACGCCAGGACAGCTCCTGCTCCATCCAGCGCACGTCGTACCCGTCCTCGAGCTTGGCGAGCTTCGCCGCCTCGGAGATCGCCGCGTCGATGTTCCCGAGCTCGTCGACGATGCCGGCCGCCTTGGCGTCGGCGCCGGTCCACACGCGACCCTGCGCGAGGCTGTCGATCTCATCGGGCCGGCGCTTGCGCGCCTCGGCGACGTTCTCGACGAAGGTGCGGTACGCGTGCTCCACGGAGGCCTGCAGGATCTCCTTCGCCTCTGGGCCCAGTCCGCGGTCGAGGTCGGTCTGGCCCGCGAGCTTCGTGGTGCCGAAGCCGTCGTTCGTGACGCCGATCTTGTCGAGCGTTCGCTGGAACGTCGGGATCACGGCGAAGACGCCGATCGAGCCCGTGATGGTCGTCGGCGACGCGATGATCTTGTCGGCGTCCATCGCGATGTAATAGCCGCCCGAGGCCGCGACCGTGCTCATCGAGGCGACGACGGGCTTGCCGGACTTGCGCAGCGCCTCCACTTCCCGGCGGATCACCTCGGAGGCCATGATGCTGCCGCCCGGGCTGTCGATGCGGAGCACGACCGCGCCGATGTCGTCGTCCTCTCGCGCCTTCCGGATTAGCTTCGCGAGCGAGTCGCCGCCGACGATGCCCGGCGAGTGCTCGCCGTCCAGGATCTCGCCGGATGCGACGATGATGCCGACCGCCTTGCCGCCGTGCTCGCCCATCGCCTGCTCCGAGCGAACGTACGGGACGTAGCCTTCCCAGTCGACCGCCGCGAAGCCGGTCTCGTCGTCCTTGCCGGCGACGCCGGCGACGATTGCCTCGAACTCGTGGCGCGTCTTCAGCCCGTCGACCAGGCCGCGCGCGAGCGCGTACTGTGCAAGATCGCCGCCCGTCGCGCGCACGCCCTCGGCCGCCTCGTCGGCGTACGCCTGAATCAGCCCCGGCTCGAGCTTCCGCGCGGCGCCGACGTCCGTCTTGTAAGCGTCCCAGAGCGAGCCGATCCAGACCCCGGCATCCTCGCGGTCCTCGGGCGACATGCTGCTGCGCGTCCACTCCTCGGGCGCCGACTTGTAGCTGCCCGCCTTGAAGACATTCACGTCCACGGCGAGCTTGTCGAGCGTGTTGCGGAAGTAGGTGCGGTAGTAGCCGTACCCCTCGAGCAGGACGTAGCCCATAGGGTCGAGGTAGACCTCGTTCGCCTGCGACGCGAGGTAGTACTGTCGCTGGGAATAGGACTCGCCGTAGGCGTAGACCTTCTTGCCGCTTTCCCGGAACCAGCGGATCGATTGGGCCAGGTCCTGCATCATCGGCAGGCCCGCGCCCTCGAGCCCATCGAGGTCGAGCACGAGCGCGCGGATGCGGTCGTCATCGCGCGCTTGGTCGACGACATCGACCAGGTCGCGAAGGCGGGTTTCGGCGCGGTCGTCGCCGCCCACGCGCGACAATGCGCGGTCGAGCGGGTCGCCCGAGAGCTCTTCGACGACGCGGCCCTTCGGCGAGAGCACCAAGGCTGCCTTGTCGGGGAGGTAAGGAAGCTCGGACTGGCTCGCTGCGAGGAGGATCCCGAACAGCACGAGCAGCAGGATGAGGTGCAGGACCTTGCGCAGGCCGTCGAGGGCGTACCAGACGCCCTTCAGCACGGACCAGATCGCCTGCACCACGGCCATCGCGATCAGCCGCCGAGCTTTTCCTCGATGCGCGCGGACTTGCCGGAGCGATCGCGGAGGTAGTAGAGCTTCGCGCGGCGAACCTTGCCGCGGCGCTTCACCTCGATGTCCGCGATCGACGGGCTGTGCGTCTGGAACACGCGCTCGACGCCCTCGCCGTGCGACACCTTGCGCACGGTGAACGAGCTGTTGAGGCCGCGGTTGCGTAGGGCGATGACGACGCCCTCATAAGCCTGCACGCGCTCGCGGTCGCCCTCACGCACCTTGACGTGCACGACGACCGTGTCGCCGGGGCCGAGCTCCGGGAGCTTGCGCTTGATGGAGCGCGATTCGAGTTCCTGCATGATCTTGTTCATGGTCCAATTCCCGATTTCCGAGCCAATACCCATTCCGATCTCAGCGCGGCGGCTCGATGCCGGCCGCCCTGCAATACTCCTCGAGCAGCATGCGCTCGTCCTTCGACAGGCCGCGACCCGCCAGCAGGTCCGGCCGCTTCAGCCAGGTCCGGCCGAGCGCCTGCATCAGGCGCCAGCGGCGGATCGCGGCGTGGTTGCCACCGAGCAGCACCGGCGGCACCGGCCGCCCGTCCCACACCTCGGGCCGCGTGTAATGCGGCCAGTCGAGCAGCCCGTCGCCGAACGAATCCTCGGCCGCCGACGCCGCATCGCCGAGCATCCCGGGGAGCAGCCGCGCCACCGCGTCGATCACGACGAGCGCCGGCAGCTCGCCGCCGGACAGCACATAGTCGCCGATCGACAGTTCCTCGTCGATCATCGCCTCGGCGACGCGCTCGTCGATGCCCTCGTAGCGTCCTGCCACCAGGCCGAAGCCCGGTAACTCCGCGAGCCGGCGGGCCGTCCCCTGGTCGAAGGCCGCGCCCTGCGCCGAAAGGCCGATGACCGGCGATCCCGCCGGCAAACGGCCCTTGGTCGCCGCGACCGCCTGCGCCAGCGGCTCCGCCTTCATCACCATGCCGGGCCCGCCGCCAAACGGCCGGTCGTCAACGGTCCGGTGTGGATCAGCGGTGTGGCCGCGCGGATTCTCGAGTCCAACCTCGAGCTTGCCCGCAGCGATCGCGCGTCCCAGCACCCCGGCGGCGAGACCCGCCTCCACGAGCGACGGAAAGAGCGTCACGACCTCGATCCGCATCACTCAAAACTCCGCGTCCCAGTCGACGGTGATGCGGCGCTTCGCCGCATCGACTCTGAGGAGCCGCCCCGGCCCGACCGGCAACCAGCGCTCCCGCTCGCCGACGACGACCATGACGGCGTTCGCCGGCAGGTCGATGAAATGGTCCACACGGCCGAGGCCAATGCCCTCCGTGTTCACGACCTCGAAGCCCACGAGGTCCGCGCGGTAGTGCTCGCCGGGCTTGAGTCCCGGCAGCTCATCGCGATCGACCCACAGCTCCGGCCTGCCGAGTGCGACGGCCGCGTCGCGATCGTCGATGCCATTTAGCCGAACCACGAAAACCTTGCCGTGCGGACGGCTCTCAGCGGGCTTCAGCTCGCGCGCCGCATGCCCGGGTGCGTCGGCCCGCCAGCGCGAAAACTCGAGGATCTGCGCGGGAGGGTCGGTGAAGGACTCGACCTTGAGCCAGCCCTTCACGCCGAACGGGCCCGTGACGCGCCCGAGCACGACCCGTGTCACCGGAATCGCGAGCGGCCGCCCGCTCAGGCCGCCGCTTGCTTCCTCGCGGCCGAGACGAGCGTGCGCACGCGGTCCGACATCGTCGCGCCGGTGCCGGTCCAGTACGTGATGCGCCCGAGGTCGAGCTCGAGCTTCTTGTCCTTGCCGCGAGCAACCGGGTTGAAGTAGCCCACCTGCTCGAGCACCGTCCCGCCCTGCCGCTTGCGGCTGTCGGTGACGACGACGTGATAGAAGGGCGAGTTCCTGCCGCCGCGGCGCGTCAGTCGGATCGTGACCATCGATTGAATTCCTCGCAGCCTCGCTGCGTCAGTTTTGCAGGGCTTCCGGCCCCGTCAAAGAGCCGCGCATTCTACTCAGATAGCCCTGCAAATGAAAGGCTTAAGCCGAGCGCACCGCAGGGCTCACCGCGGGCCCCGACCGCCCGGAAACTGGCTCGCGAGGCCCCGCATGAGCTTGGCGATGCCTCCACCTTTCATCCGCTTCATGACCTTCTCCATCTGCATGAATTGCTTCAGGAGACGGTTCACTTCCTGCACCTGGACCCCGGCGCCGGACGCGATCCGGCGCTTGCGCGACGCTGCAATGATCGCCGGTCGCCGCCGCTCGCCCGGAGTCATGGAGTCGATGATGCCTATCTGGCGGCGGATGGCGCCCTCGTCCACATGGGCAAGCGCGCCGGGTGGCAAGGCCTGGCTCGGCAGCTTGGAAGCGAGCGCCTGCAGCCCGCCCATCCGGCTGAACTCCGCGAGCTGCCCGCGGAGGTCCGTGAAGTCGAAGCCCTTGCCCTTCGTCAGCTTGGCCGCGAGTTTCGCAGCCTTCTCATGGTCGACCGTCGTCTGCACCTGCTCGATCAGGGAGAGGACGTCGCCCATGCCGAGGATGCGCGACGCGACGCGCTCCGGATGGAAGGATTCGAGCGCCTCAATCTTTTCGCCGGTGCCGACGAACACGATGGGCTTCCCGGTGACGTGTCGCACGGAAAGCGCGGCGCCGCCGCGTGCGTCGCCGTCGGCCTTCGTGAGGATCACCCCGGTGAGGTCGAGCGCGGCATTGAAGCTTCGCGCGGCCTGCACGGCGTCCTGGCCCGCCATGCTGTCGACGACGAACAGGCGCTCGGTCGAGCCGACTGCCGCGTCAATCGCGCGCACCTCGGCCATCATGTCCTCGTCGACGTGCAGCCGCCCCGCGGTGTCGACGATGACGACGTCGTGCTGGTGGCGGCGTGCGTGGTCGAGCGCGGCGGTCGCGATCGCGACCGGCGGCGCGCCGGGCGGCGGCTGGAAATATTCGGCGCCGACCTGGGCCGCCAGACGCTCGAGTTGCGTCATCGCCGCGGGCCGGTAGATGTCCGTGCTGACGAGCAGCGGGTTGCGCCGCTGCTTCTCGACGAGGTGGCGTGCGAGCTTCGCTGCGGTCGTCGTTTTCCCCGCGCCCTGCAGTCCCGCGAGCAGCACGACCACGGGTGGCGCGGCCCGCAGGTCGAGGCCGCGCCCGCCCTCGCCCATCACGCGCGTCAGCTCCTCGTGGATGATGCCGATGAAAGCCTGGCCCGGCGTCAGGCTCTTCATGACTTCGGTGCCAATCGCGCGCGTGCGGGCCGCGTCCGTGAACGCCTTGACGACGGGCACTGCGACGTCCGCCTCGAGCAGCGCCATGCGCACCTGCCGCAGCGTGTCGGCGACGTTTTCCTCGGTCAGGCGACCGCGGCCGCGAAGCGTGTCGACGGCCTTGCCGAGCCGCTCGGAGAGCATGTCGAACATCGGGATCCTCGAGCGCGTGGGCGCGTCGCAGAGCGCCGCCGTGGATTATAGGTCGCCGGCGGTCCGGTCCGCGCCGCCCCTGTACAATGAATGCGCGCGTCCCGGGAGTCGGCAACCTTGAGCGGATTTCTCGTCATCCTGCTCTATCTGGTGGCAGCGGCCGCCGCGCTGCACGCGGCACGGCGCGATGTGGCGCGCGCGGCGTTCCACGAGCCGGCGCTCTACCTCGCAGCGTCGGCGCTGGCCGCGCACGCCGCCTGGCTCGTCGACGCCATCGAGCCCATCGGCGGTCTCTCGCTCGCGGACAGCGCATCGCTCATGGGAGTCGCCGTCGGCGCCGGCGGAATGCTGGCCGTCTTCGCGGCGCGCTTCCGCGCCGTCGCCGCGGTCTGTCTCGGCCTTGCGGCGCTGCTCGCGGCAGGGACCGGGAGCATGCCGACCCAGCACGAGATCGCGTCGACCGGATGGCCGCTCGCGGTGCACGTGGTGCTCGCGATGGGCTCGGCCGGCATGTTCGCGGTCGCGGCGGTGCTTGTCGTGCTGCTCGCCCTGCAGGACGCGGCCATCCGGGCCGGCCGCGCCGGCGGCTGGCTCGCGACACTGCCGCCCGTCGAGAGCCTCGAGCGCGCCCTGTTCTCGGTGATCGGAATCGGGACCGCGGCCCTCACCGTCGCGATACTGGCGGGACTCCTGTTCGTCACCAACCTGTTCGCCCAGCACCTCGTGCACAAGACGGTGCTGGCGCTCGCCGCGTGGGCCATCTTCGCCTGCCTCCTGTTCGGCCGCTGGCGATTCGGCTGGCGCGGGCGCAAGGCGGCGCGCTACACGATCGCCGGCTTCGCCGTGCTCGCGGTCGCCTACTTCGGCAGCAAGTTCGTGCTGGAGATCCTGCTCGGCCGGCACTGGGGCTAGGCGTGGCCTTCGTGGCGGCGCTCGCACTCCTCGTGCTCGCCGGCCTCGTCGAGGCGGCGATGCCGGCGCTTCGCGCGCGCAGGCCGTCCCCGACCTCGCTCGAGGAACCCTGGATCGCGCGCCTGCGCCGCCGCATGGCGGACGAGCCGCGGCGAACGCGGCTCGCCGCGGTGATGCTGCGCGCGCTTCTCGTCGCCGGGCTGTTCGCCTGCATCGCATTCGCGCCGCCGGAATCGGCGCTCGCGACGGCGGTCGCCGTGGCTGCCGGGCTCGCAATCCTCTACGTCCTCGGCGGGCTCGGGTGGCTGCGGCGCGACGGCGCCGTGCGCCGCGCCGCAGCGGCCCTCGTCACCTGGCTGGTCGCGCCTCCCTTCCTGCTCCTGCCGCGACGCGACGGCGCGGCCCTCGCGCCGAACGGGGCGGACGACGCCGTCGCGGACCTCGCCGACGCGCTCGTCGCCGAGCCCGCCGAGCGCCAGGGCATGGTCGAGGCGCTGCTCGGTCTCGAGCGTCGCCGCGTCGAGGATGTCATGGTGCCGCGAAGCGAGATCGACGCGATCGACGCCGCCGCGCCCTGGGACGAGATCGCGGCCCGCCTCAGGAACACGGCGCACACGCGCATGCCGCTGTTCGAGGGCGAGCTCGACCGCGTGCACGGCATCGTGCACATGCGTCTCGTCGCCAACGAGCTCGCGGCGGGCCGGCTGACGCGCGAGCGCCTGCGCGAGATCGCGACCCGCCGCGAGGCGCTGTTCGCGCCGGAGGGAACGACGCTCTACGAGCAGCTGCTGCGCTTCCGCCGACTGCGACGGCGCATCGCATTCGTCGTCGACGAGTACGGCGACCTGCAGGGGCTCGTGACGCTCGAAGACATCCTCGAGGAGGTCGTTGGCGAATTCACGACCCAGGCGGAGGCGCCGCTCGGCCGCATCGACGCCCACCCCGATGGCAGCCACGTCGTGCCCGGCGGGCTTTCGCTCCGCGAGATCAACCGGCGCCTCGGCGCGACGTTGCCGCTCGACGGACCGCGGACGCTCTCCGGGCTCATCGTCGAGCGCCTCGAGTCGATCCCCGAGCCTGGCGCGTGCCTGCGCGTCGGCGGATCCGCCATCGAGGTGCTGCAGGTGGCCGGCAACGCCGTGCGCACCGCGCGCCTGCGCGTGCTGCCCGCGGAGGATTAGCTCAGCCGAGGGCGGCGAGCGCCTCGGCGATTTTCCCGACGGCCGTGACCTCGATACCGGCGATGGCCTGCCGCGGCGCGTTCGCGAGCGGCACGACGGCGCGGCGAAAGCCGTGCTTCGCGGCCTCGCGCAAGCGCTCCTCGCCGTAGGGCACGGGACGGATCTCGCCGGTGAGGCCAAGCTCTCCGAATACGACCAGATCCTGCGGCAACGGGCTGCCGCCGAGGCTCGAGCGCAGCGCCGAGACGACGGCGAGGTCGGCCGCGGTTTCGGCGAGCCGGACTCCGCCCACGACGTTGACGAAGACGTCGTGCGCGGCCAGGGCGATATCCGCGTGCCGGTGCAGCACGGCGAGGAGCAGCGCGAGCCGGTTCGACTCGAATCCGACCGTGACGCGGCGGGGATTCGCGAGCGCGCTCGCGTCGACGAGGCCCTGCACTTCGACGAGCATCTGGCGCGAACCTTCGCGCGCGACCGTCACGACGGAGCCCGGCACGGCCTCCTTGCCGCGCGACAGGAAGATCGCGGACGGGTTGCGCACCTCGCGCAGGCCCCGCTCCTCCATTGTGAACACGCCGATCTCGTTGGCGGCGCCGAAGCGGTTCTTGACGGCGCGGATCACGCGGAAGCGGCTGCCCGAGTCGCTCTCGAAGTAGAGCACCGTGTCGACCATGTGCTCGAGCACGCGCGGGCCCGCAATCGAGCCCTCGCGCGTGACGTGCCCGATCAGGAGCACGGACGTGCCGGTCGCCTTGGCATGTCGCACGAGGCTCGCGGTCGATTCCCGCAG
This sequence comes from Steroidobacteraceae bacterium, assembly GCA_035495635.1. Classification (GTDB taxonomy): domain Bacteria; phylum Pseudomonadota; class Gammaproteobacteria; order Steroidobacterales; family Steroidobacteraceae; genus SCUD01. The sequence continues at coordinate 13,421 of DATJFN010000122.1, forward strand.
CTGCGTCACCGCGCCCGGTGCCGCCTCGACCTCGGCGACGAACATGGTCTGGATCGAATCGATCACCACGACCTTTGCCGCGGCTTCCGCGGCGAGCTCGAGGACACGCTCGACGGCCGTTTCGGCGACCAGTGTGAGCGTCGCCGCATCGAGCGCGAGGCGGCGCGCGCGCGCGGCCACCTGGCGGACCGATTCTTCGCCGGTCGCGTAGAGCACCGCTGCGTCCTTCGCGAGCGCCGCGGCGCACTGCAGGAGCAGCGTCGACTTGCCGATGCCCGGCTCGCCGCCGATCAGCGTCACCGAGCCCGGCACCAGCCCGCCGCCCAGCACGCGGTCGAATTCAGCGATTCCCGTCGCCAAGCGCTGCTCGGGCGCGGAGACGAGATGCGCGACCGGCTGCGGCCGTTCCGCGCCTGCGCGCGCCTCGCGTCGGCCGCCGGCGCGGACGCGAGCTTCCGCGAAGGGAGCGAGCGTGTTCCATTCCCCGCAGGACGGACACTGCCCGCTCCAGCGCGGTGCTTCGGCACCGCAGGACGAGCAGACGAAGACCGTGCGCGGCTTGGCCATGGCGGATTCCGACCGGGAAGCGGCGATGCTAGCACGCACCCGCGCGCTGAATCCGGCCACGAGGAGTGCGGCCCAGGTCGCGGTTTCGGCCATAAGCATTTGAAGATCCGGCCCCTGGCAGTACCGGCGCGGCAAATGCCCGTTTATGATTCGTGCCTCAGGGTGGCCACACATCGGTCCTCGCATGCCTGAAGATTCCAGCCGCGGCGGATGGCTGCGAGGCTTGACGGGCGGTGCCGGCAAGAAAGCCGGCGACGCGGGCCCGCGCGTCGGCAAGACGCTCGAAGTCGCGGGCAAGGGAAAACCGCAGGCCGCTGCCCAGCCCGTGATGAACCGCGCCTCGCGCGGACCCAGCTTCCGGCCCGGCCAGCTGTTCCACCATTTCCGGCTTCAGCTGCAGCTCGGTCGCGGGGCGACCGCCCTGGTCTTCCGCGCGGTCGACGAGCGCACGAAGAGCGTGGTGGCCTTGAAGCTCCTCTCGCTCGCGGACGACTGGCCCGATGACCTGCTCGACGAAGCGAAGCTCCGGCTGCTGCGCGAGGCGGAAGCGGCGGGCTCCCTCGCCCATCCCGACATCGTCGAGATCCGCGAGTCCGGCGAGCACGAAGGGCAGGTCTACCTCGCCATGGAATACGTCGAGGGCGTCAACCTCGCGACGCACGCGACCGAGGGACGGATGCTGCCGCCGCGGCTCGTCTGCGAGATGTGCGCCCGGGTCGCCGACGCGCTCTACTTCGCTCACCAGCGCGGCGTAATTCACCGCGACATCAAACCGGCAAACATCGTCTTCGATCAGAAGAACCGGCGCGTGCGCGTGATGGACTTCGGCGTGGCGCGCCTCGAGAACAGCCGCGCGACCCGCACCGGCGTGATTCTCGGGAGCCCCTCCTACATGGCGCCCGAGCAGCTGGACGCCCGCCCGGTGACGCCGCAATCCGACCTCTTCTCGCTCGGCGTCACGCTGTTCCAGCTGCTGACCGGCATGCTGCCGTTCCGCTCCGACTCGATACCGGGCCTCATGCAGAAGATCTCGGCGGAGCCGCACCCGCCGCTGCGCGTGGTGCGCCCGGACCTGCCGCCGACCCTCGCCGCGATCATCGATCGCGCGCTCGAGAAGGACCCGGAGATGCGCTTCCGCAGCGGCGCCGAGATGGCGCAGGCGCTGCGGGACTGCGCGCGCGACATCGACCCGGCGCTGCGCTGATGGGCCGCTACATCTCGCTGCGCAATCGCGTGCAGGCCGTCGGGCTGACCGACACGGGCAAGGTGCGCGAGCACAACGAGGACTCGATCTCGCTCGACGGGGACATCGGCCTCTTCGTGCTCGCGGACGGCATGGGCGGCTACAACGCCGGAGAGGTGGCGAGCGGGATCGCGGTCAAGACGATCACGAACCTCGTGCGCGAGGCGTACGTCGCCCAGGAGCTCGACGGCGCCGACAAGACGACGGGGCTGCACCGGCCGAGCATCATCCTGCGCGACGCGATCGCGCGCGCCAACAAGATCATCCACCAGACCTCGAAGTCCCAGACCCAGTGCGAGGGCATGGGCACGACGGTCGTGGCGGCGCTCCTGCACGACAACCGCATCACCGTCGCACACGTCGGCGACTCCCGCCTCTATCGCCTCCGGAAGGAGAGCTTCGAGCAGCTGACGATGGATCACTCGCTGCTGCAGGAGCTCGTGGACCGGGGTTTCTATTCCGCCGAGGAGGCGCAGCGCGCGACGAACAAGAATTACGTCACGCGGGCCCTCGGCGTCGAGCCGACCGTCGATGTCGAGGTCCACGAGCTTCCGGTGGAATCCGGCGACTGGCTCGTGCTCTGCTCCGACGGCCTCACCGACATGGTCGAGGACGAGGATATTCACTTAACAATCAGTACGTTCGGCGGTAATCTGGATACGGTGGCTAGGCAGCTGGTCCAGCTCGCGAACGACAGCGGCGGCCGGGACAACATCTCGGTCGTGCTGGCCCAGGTGGTCGAACTTTTCCCCGCACGGCGGGGCATACTTGACAGAATATTGGCCTGGTTCGGATAACAGGCAGCGAGGGAGACGATGGCGCGCCTTATCTTGAGTCTCGACGGCCAGGTGCTGGCCGAATACAACATGACGAAAGAGCGGTACACGGTCGGCCGGCTCCCGGACAACGACGTGCGCATCGACAACGCGGCCGTAAGCGGTCATCACGGCCTCATCATCAACATCCTCAATGACTCCTTCCTCGAGGACCTGAACAGCACGAACGGCACCTACGTCAACGGCAAGCTGATCAAGAAGCACGCGCTGACGCACGGCGACGTCATCACGGTCGGCCACCATCACCTGCGCTTCGTGGACAGCCAGGTCGAGAGCACCGAGCAGGACGAATTCGAGCGCACGCTCGTGATCCAGCCGGGACAGGTGAACGAGGCGCGCCTCAGGGCCGCCGCCGAGACCGCACCGGCCGCGCCCCCTGCGGCCGCCGTCGAAGCCCGGCCCATGGCCGACAAGGGCGCGCCCGCGCGGCCCGCGAAGCTGCAGGTGCTGTCCGGCCAGTTTGCAGGACGCGAGCTCGAGCTCGCGAAGACGCTGACGACGCTCGGGCGCCCGGGCGTGCAGGTGGCGGCGATCAGCCGCCGCGCGGACGGCTACTACGTCGTGCACGTCGAGAGCGCAAAGCCCGGCGACTTCCCGCTGGTCAATGGCCAGCCGATCGGGCCGCAGGCGCGCCGCCTCCACGACAACGACGTGGTGACGCTCGCCGGCGTGAAAATGGGCTTCTTCGAGGCCTGAAGCGCTCCGGCTACCCGGCTCAGCCGGCGGCAAGCCCGGCAATTCCGAACGCGAGGATTCCGATGGCGGAGGCCGCGCTGATCGCGCGCCGCCACCCTTCGCCCGGCACGGCCCGGCCGACCAGCGCGCCCGAGCCTGCAATCGCGAGCTGCACCACGGCGCTACCAGAACCGAGCGCGAGCGCGAGGCTTGCCGCGCTCGCGAATGAGCCGGCGACGGGAAGCTGCGGGACGATGCCCGCAAACACGACGAGCGTCATCGGATTGACAATCGTCAGCAGGAAGGTCGGCAGGAAGAATCGCGCTGCCGGCAGCGGCGCGACCGGAGCCTCGCTGCGCCGCAGCCGGCCGACCAGCATCCAGGCACCGAGGCCGACGAGCAGCAGCGCGCAGCCCAGCTGGATCGCCGGCTCGTAGGCGGCGAGGAGCGGGAGGATGAGCGCGCCGGCAACGAATGCCGCGAGCGCATAGAGTCCGTCGGCGAGTGCGGCACCGAGCCCGGCGAATGCGCCGGCCGTCAGGCCCTGCCGTGCCCCGAGGCTGAAGATCAGGAGCGCGATCGGGCCGATCGACGCCGCCACGATCGCGCCGAACAGGAAGGCTTTCCACATGGCCGGGGGCGCGGCAGCGCAGCCGCGAACGGATCAGCCGCCGGAGGACGCGGCGGGCGCCGACCGCGCGATCGTGGCGCCGAGCACCGCCCAGTAGGCGATGAGCACGAGCCAGCTCGCTGCAAAAACGCGGAAGCGCCAGCGGACCTTGTTCGTCGTCACGTGGATCGCGCTGTGCAGGACCCGCAGCGCGACGTACGCCCAGCCGAGCGTGACGAGCGCCGTGCCGGGTGCGCCCGCCGCGACTGCGAATGCGGTGCCGGCATAGAAGAGCGTCGGCATCTCGTAGAGGTTGACCACGTTCCGCGTGACCGCCGCGAGCTCCGGCCGCTCCCCCTCCCCCTTGAAAATCTTGTAGAAGCGCGGGTCGACGCTGCCCGCACGTGCGGCGGCGAAGCGCATGCGCGCGAGCCTGAACACGGAAAACATCGTGAGCGCGAAGAGCGCAAACGCGGGCCAGAGGATCGCCATGCCCTATTCCCGCCTCAGTCGTCCGCTTGCTCGTCCCGGATCGGTCCGGTCGTGAAGAGGTATTCCTTGAGTTCCTTGGAAAGCCTCGCGTCGCGGCGGCGGATCCACTCGAGCACCATGGCTGCGTGCTCCTTTTCCTCGTCGCGGTTGTGCGCGAGAATCGCCTTCAGCTCGGGATCCTTGCAGGCGTCGACGCGCTGCGCATACCAGTCGACCGCTTCCAGCTCTTCCATCAGCGAGACGATGGCGCGATGCATCTCGCGCGTCTCCTGCGACAATTCCTCGACCGGCTCGTGGTACCCCTCGCTGGACATCGCCGACCCTCCTCGTTGAGCCGCTCAGCCGACGGAGCGGCGGAACAGCGCGGCGAAGTCGTGCACCGGACGGTATCCGAGCCCCGCGACCGCCTTGTCGACAACATAAACGCGGTCAATGGACCGTGGCAACAGCCAGGTCCTCCGCTCGAATTCCGCCGCCGCCCAGGGATGGCGCTCAAGCAGCACGGACGCCGCGTCCTCGAAGAGCCGCCTGCAGTCCGAGCGCGAGAATGGCGGCGGCGCGGAGACGTTGAAGACCTCGAAGCCCGCGCGCGGCGTCGCGAGCGCAAGCTCGTGTGCCTGTGCAACGTCCTCCGCGTCGACGCCGCGGTAGAGCCGGTAGACGGCAAGCAGGCGCGGCTCTTCCGGAAAGCAGCGCGACATGCGCAACGACACAGCCGCGAGCCCCGCGCGCGCCGCGTCGCGGCAGGCTTCCTCCGCCCTGAGCTTCGTCTCGTCGTATACGTCGCGCGGCCGCGGCGCGAGATCCTCCGTCACCCAGACGGCCTCGCCGTGCTCCGGCAGCATCGCGTCGCCATAGAGCGAGGTCGTACTCGTGTACACGAAACGCGCAACGCCCGCCTCGCCGCAGGCCGCGAGGAGCCGGCGCGTCGCCACGACGTTCACTTCCTCGAACTCCGCCCGGCTCCTCGCCGCGAGGTCGGGAACGTGCAGCGAAGCGGTGTGGACCACGGCATCGACGCCCGCGAGGAGCGGCGCGAGGCGCAAGGTGTCGCGCACGTCCACCACTTCGGTCGTGAGCGCGCCGGCCTTGAGGTCGACGCCGGTCACCGCGTGTCGCAGGGAGAGCCGGGCGGCGATCGCGCCGCCGATCCGGCCCGAAGAGCCGGTGACGAGGACCCTCACGGTCCGCGCGTGACGAAGCGGACGCGCCGGCCGACGCGGCAGGCCAGCTCGTAGCCGATCGTGCGGGCCGCGGCGGCGACGCGCTCGATCGGCACGGCGGGCCCCCACAGCTCGACGCGATCTCCGATCGCGGCGCCCGGCACGTCGGTCACGTCGATCGTCAGCATGTCCATGGAAGGGCGTCCCGCCAGCGCCGCCATCCGGCCGGCCACCGCGACCGGAGTTCCGTTGGCAGCGGTCCGCGGATAGCCGTCGCCGTAGCCGACGGCGGCGACCGCGATACGCGATGCGCGCGGTGCGGGCCAGGTGCCGCCGTAACCGACGCGCTGGCCGGCCGCGACCTCCCTGATCGCGATGATCGCCGTCTCGAAGGTCATGACGGGCCTCAAGCCGAGCTCTGCGCCCGTGCGGTCGCCGAATGGCGAGATGCCGTAGAGCATGATGCCGGGCCGCACCCAGTCGGCACGCGCCTCGGGCCAGGCGATGAGGCCGGCGGAATTCGCGATGCTGCGCTCGCCGGCGAGGCCCGCAGTCGCGGCGAAAAACGCCGCGAGCTGCGCGCGAGTCGCCTCTCCGTCCTCATGCTCGGCGTCCGCAAGGTGCGTGGCAAGCGCAGGCGGTTGCGCGACTGACTGGCACGCGGCGAGGCGGGCCGCGGCGGTACGCACGGCAGCGGGCGCAAAACCGAGTCGGTGCATGCCGGTGTCGACCTTGAGCCAGGCGCGGACCGGGGCGGCCGCGCGCGCCGATTCGAGCAACGCGACCTGCCAGTCCTGGTGGATGAATGGCTCGAAGCCGTGATGCGCCGTGAGCCCGAGCTCTTCGGCGTCGCGAAACCCTTCGAGCAGCACGATGCGCGCGCGGCATCCGGATTCACGAAGCGCCACGGCCTCCTCCGGGCGCGCGACGGCGAACGCGTCCGCGCCGGCGAGCGCGCCGGCTGCGGCGGCAAGCCCGTGTCCGTAGGCGTTGGCCTTGATGACCGCAAGCACCCGGCTGCCCGGGGCGAACTCGCGGACCCGCGAGAGGTTGTGCTGCAGCGCTGCCGTGTCGATGACGGCGCGCAGCGGCGCGCTCAGAACGCGCCCTCGCCGTAAGACTCGGCGACCAGGTTCTCGAACCGCGTGTATTCGCCGAGGAAGGTGAGCTGCACTTCGCCGGTCGGGCCGTTGCGCTGCTTCGCGATGATGATGTCGGCGATGCCGCGGCGCGTCGTGTTCTGGTCGTACGCCTCCTCGCGGTAGATGAGGAGGATCAGGTCGGCATCCTGCTCGATCGCGCCCGATTCGCGCAGGTCCGACATGACCGGCTTCTTGTCCGTGCGCTGCTCGACGGCCCGGTTCAGCTGCGAGATCGCGATGACCGGGACGCTCAGCTCCTTCGCCAGCGCCTTGAGGCTCCGCGAGATCTCCGAGATCTCTGTCGCACGGTTCTCCTTGGTGCCCGGCACCTGCATGAGCTGCAGGTAGTCCACGATGATGAGGCCGAGGTCGCGCTCGCGCTTCAGGCGGCGCGCGCGGGCACGAAGCTCGGTCGGCGTGAGCGCCGGCGACTCGTCGAGGTAGATCGGCGCGCTCGAGAGCTGGGACATCGCGCCCTGGATGCGCGACCAATCCTCGTCCGAAAAGTTGCCGGACCGCAGGTGGGAGGCATTCACGCGGCCGAGCGAGGAGATCATGCGCAGCGTCATCTGCTCGGCCGACATTTCCATCGTGAAGATGCCGGCAGCGACGCCCTTCGCGATCGCCGCGCTCTCGGCGATGTTCACGGCAAGCGTCGACTTGCCCATCGAGGGCCGGCCCGCGATCACGACGAGGTCTCCCGGCTGCAGCCCGGCGGTCTTCCGGTCGAGCAGCGTGAAACCGGTCGGCACTCCGCGGATCTCGCCGGGGGATTGGTGCAGCGTGTCGAGGCGATCGATGGTCTGCGGCAGGATGTCCCGCACGGCGCGGAACCCCGACCTGCCGCGGCTGCCGCGCTCGGCAATCTCGAACACGCGCCGCTCCGCCTCGTCGACGAGCTCGCTCGCCGGCCGTCCGCGGCTGTCGGTCGCCGCCGCGGCGATCTCGCCACCGGCCGCCACGAGCTGGCGCAGAATCGAGCGCTCGCGAATGATCTCGGAGTAAGCGCGGACGTTCGCCGCCGACGGCGTGTCGCGCGCAATGCTGCCGAGGTAGTGGAGCCCGCCGACTTCCTCGAGCCGGCCCTTGCGCTCGAGGTGCTCGGATATCGTGACCACATCGCAGGAGCCGCGTATCTCCGCGACTTCCGCGATCGCCTCGAAGATCAGGCGGTGGTCGCGGCGGTAGAAGTCGGACGCTACGACGATGTCCGCGACCGCATCCCAGGCGTTTGCATCGATCATCAGGCCGCCGAGTACGGCCTGCTCGGCCTCCACCGAATGCGGCGGCGTGCGGACCTCGTCCTGGCGGATGATCGCGACCATCGCCGGCCAGCTTACTCCTCGGCGATGATCGTGAGGGGCACCGGGATGTCGACGTCGCTGTGCAGGTGCAGCGAAATCAGATGTTCGCCCACCGTCCGGATCGGGCCGGCCGGCAAGCGCACTTCGGAGCGCTCGATCTCGTGGCCGGCTTTCTGGCAGGCCTCGGCGATGTCGGCGGTGCCGATCGATCCGAAGAGCTTGCCTTCGCTGCCGGCCTTCGCCGTGATGCTGAGCTTGAAGCCTTCGAGCGTGGACGCGCGCGTCCTGGCGGACGCGAGGTCGGAGGCGGCCTTTGCCTCGAGCTCGGCACGCCGGCTCTCGAACTTGGCGATGTTCTCCGCAGTCGCGAGCGTCGCCTTGCCGCCCGGCAACAGGAAGTTGCGCCCGAATCCAGGCTTGACCTTGACGCGATCGCCGATGTCACCGAGGTTGGCGATCTTCTGCAACAGGATGACTTCCATCGACTTACACTCCTTGCCGCGGCGCGAAGCGCTCGCGAAAGCGGATCCACGTATCCGCGAACCCGATGCCCACGAGGGCCATCGGCACCCAAATCAGGGCGAGGTAGGCGAGCACGACCGAAGGGCCGCCGATTACCTGCAGCCCGCGCAGTCCGTGCACGACCGCCAGAGCCTGGATCAGGAACGCCGCGGCGAGCACGAATACGAGGTCGTCCGCGACCTGCCAGCCGTGGCCGGCGAAACGGTACGACAGGATGCTGGCCGCGAATGCGGCGAGCAGCAGCCAGCCGATGAAGCGGCCGAGCTTCAGTCGCCGGAACTCGCGGCCGAACAGGCCGGGTTCGCGCAGTCGCCCGTAGCTCCAGAGCCCCGCGCACTGCGCGAGGAACGCATGCAGCAGCACGAGCCACCCGAGCAGCGCCCAGGACATGCTCGCTGTCTCCGCGCCGATCTCGGCGGGCGTCTTCTTGATCCCGATGGACGCCAGCAGCTCCGCCCACTGGCGCAGCACCGGCTCGGATTTCGCGATCACCGGCGCGAGCGCACGCACCGGATCGCCGAGCAGCCCGTGGATGGCAATGACGAGCAGGCAGCAGCCTAGCGTCAGCGCCTGGAATGTGAAGCTGAGGCTGCGGCTCTTCTCCAGCGCGTAAGCCGAGAGCAGCCACGGCAGCACGATCACCATCGCGACGGCCGCCGCGACCGCGGTGCCGGCGAGCGGCGTGAGCACCCAAACGAGCGCGAATACGGCGCCGGCGGCCGCAGCGGCCGCGACGGGCGCGCCGCTCGCGAGCAGGCCGACGACGACCAGCGCGCCGGGAAGCCAGGCCGCCAGCGGCAGGAGCAGCAGCACGACGAGTCCGGCGGCCAGGAAGGCCCGGAGCGGATTCGCCGTCGTCCATTGCAAGATCGCCGTCATCGCTTCACGCCGGATCGCGGGGTCCCGCCCCTGGCCTCAGTGCTGGTCGGTGTACGGCAGCAGGCCCAGGTAGCGCGCGCGCTTGATCGCGACCGCGAGCTGGCGCTGGTAGAACGAGCGCGTGCCCGTGATGCGGCTCGGGACGATCTTGCCGGTCTCGGTGACGTAAGCCTTGAGCGTCGCCAGGTCCTTGTAGTCGATCTGGTCGGTGCCGTCGGCCGTGAACTTGCAGAACTTCTTGCGCCGGAAAAAACGTGACATCGTGGTCTCCCGCTCTAGTCCATGCCCATCGCGTCGCCCATCGGCTCGCGATCTCCGCGCTCACCGCGCTCGCGCTCGCGCTCGTCCGGTTCCTTCGCCATCGGCGAGGGATCGGTCACGGCGCGCTCCATCTTCACGACGAGGTGCCGCAGCACCGCGTCGGAGAACCGGAACGAGCCGGTGAGCTCCTCGAGCGCCTTGCCGCTGCACTCGACGTTCATGAGGACGTAGTGCGCCTTGTGCATCTTCGCGATGGGGAACGCGAGCTGGCGCCGGCCCCAGTCCTCGAGCCGGTGGACGGTGCCGCCGTCCGCGGCGATGAGGCCGCGATACCGCTCGATCATGGCGGGAACCTGCTCGCTCTGGTCGGGATGGACCAGAAACACGATCTCGTAATGCCGCATCTTGTGCTCCTTGTGGGTTTGCCCCCCGCTGACGCGCTGGCGGTGGAGCAAGGAGAAAAACACCCCGGCTGGCCGGGGAAGGGCCGCGTAAGTTACCGGACCGGCTCGCTTTCCGCAACTTTCGGCCGCCGCTGCCGCAGGGCCTCGTAGAGAGCTACCCCGGCGGCCACCGACACATTGAGGCTCGCGACAGAGCCCCGCATCGGCAGGCGCACGCTGAAGTCGCAGCACTCGCGCGTCAGGCGCCGGAGCCCCTTCCCTTCCGAGCCCATGACGAGCGCGAGCGGACCGGTGAGGTCCGCGTCGAAGAGCTCCTTTTCGCCGTCCTCGGCGGTGCCGGCGATCCAGAGCCCCGCCTCCTTCAGGTCCCGCAGCGCGCGCGCGAGGTTCGTGACCTGGGCGAATGGCACGGTCTCCGCCGCTCCCGCCGCCACCTTGCGGACCACCGGGGTGAGTCCGGCCGCGCGATCGCGCGGCGCGACGACCGCGGTCGCGCCCGCGGCATCCGCCGTGCGCAGGCACGCCCCCAGGTTGTGGGGATCCGAGACGCCGTCGAGCACCAGGACGAGCGCAGGCCCGGGCTGCGTCGTCAAGAGGTCGAGCAGCGAGTTCTCGTCGAGCGGCGCGCTCGGGCGCACCTCCGCGACGACGCCCTGGTGCGCCGCGCCGCCCGTCGCCGCGTCGAGCGCGGCGGCTGTGGATTCGAGCGGCCGGAGCCCGCGGGCGGCGGCGATCTCGCGCAATTCCCGGACACGCGCGTCGTCCCGCGCGGCGGCGATCGTGAGCTTCAGCACGTCCCCGGGCCTTCGCGTCAGGACGGCGCGCACCGCGTGCAGGCCGTAGACGATCGGCCCGCTCACTTGTGGCGCGCCG
>DATJFN010000123.1:0-4793 GCA_035495635.1 Steroidobacteraceae bacterium
CGCATTTTCCTTGAGTCGCAGCCAAATCACTCGTGCGCGAGGCGAGACCGGCACCTGGTGGCTACCGTGGCTGCTAGTGCACTCCGGCGCACGTGCCGATCCGCGCTTCAAAGAGTTGATGCGACTGGGGGGCCTGTCCGATTTCTGGCGCCAGAGCGGCAAGTGGCCCGATTTCTGCGGGCCCGTGGGCCAGGATGACTTCGAGTGCCATTGACGAAGTCGTACTTCTTTACTGCAGGCTCCTCATCGCGCGATCCAGTCCCTCGAGGGTCAGCGGGAACATCCGCTCCTCGACGAGCTCGCGCGTGATACGGATCGAGGGCGTAAATTCCCAGCGGTCCGGCGGCTCGGGATTCAGCCAGGCGTGGTGCGGGTAGCTCGCGAGCAACCGCTTCATCCAGGCCACGCCCGTTTCCTCGTTCCAGTGCTCGATGCTGCCGCCGGGCTGAAGGATCTCATACGGGCTCATCGTCGCGTCGCCGACGATCACGAGGCGGTAGTCGCGCCCGTAAGTGCGCATGAGCTGCGGCAGGGACGTGCGCTCGCTGTGCCGGCGGCGGTTGTCCCTCCACACGGATTCGTAGACGAAATTGTGGAAGTAGAAGTGCTCGAGGTGCTTGAACTCGCCGCGCGCCGCAGCGAACAGCTCCTCGCAGATGCGGACGTGCTCGTCCATCGACCCGCCGATGTCCAGGAACAGCAGCACCTTCACCGCGTTGTGCCGTTCCGGGATCATGCGGAGGTCGAGCAAACCCGCGCGCCGCGCCGTCGCGTCGATCGTGCCATCGAGGTCGAGCGTGTCCGCGGCGCCCTGGCGCGCGAAGCGCCGGAGCCGCCGCAGCGCGAGCTGACGTTCCGCCGTCCGAGTCCCGCCGAGTCGTCGAGGTTCGCGTACTCGCGCCGCTCCCAGACCTTGACCGCGCGGCGGCTGCCGCCGCCGCCGATCCGGATGCCCTCGGGGTTGTAGCCGTGGGCGCCGAACGGCGAAGTGCCGCCGGTACCGATCCACTTGTTGCCGCCCTCGTGGCGCGCCTTCTGCTCCTCGAGGCGCTCGCGCAGCGCCTTCATCAGCGCATCCCAGCCGCCGAGCGACGCGATGCGGGCCTTCTCCTCGTCGCTGAGATGCAGCTCGAGGCTCCGGCGCAACCAGTCCGCGGGCACCTCGGCAAGCAGCGCTTCGAAGGCCAGCTCTGCGCCGCGGAAGTGCGCGGCGAACGCGCGGTCGAAGCGGTCGAAGTGGCGCTCGTCCTTCACGAGGATCGAGCGCGCGAGATGGTAGAACTGGTCGACGGCGACGAGTCCTTCCTCGCGTGCCCCGGGCCCGATGATTCCCGCCGCGAGCGACTCGAGCAGCGCGAGGAACTCGGTGATGCTCGCCGGCACTCCGGCGGCGCGCAGCATCAGGAAGAACCGGATCAGCATGGCGCCCCGGGGCGCCCTAGCCGGGGCGGCCCGCGCGGCGGCTCATGAAGACGAGCTGCTCGAAGAGATGGACGTCCTGCTCGTTCTTCAGGAGGGCGCCGTACAGCGGCGGGATGGTCGCCTTCGCATCGTCGGAGCGCAGCGCCTCGGGCGGGATGTCCTCCGCGACCAGCAGCTTGATCCAGTCCAGGAACTCCGAGGTCGAGGGCTTCTTCTTGAGGCCGGGCATCCCCCGGATCCGGTAGAAGGCCGTGAGCGCCTCCGCGAGCAGCGCCTTCTTCAGCCCGGGGTGGTGCACGGCGACGATCCGCTCCATCGTTTCCGCGTCCGGGAAACGGATGTAGTGGAAGAAGCAGCGGCGCAGGAAGGCGTCGGGCAGCTCCTTCTCGTTATTGCTCGTGATGAAGACGACCGGCCGATGGCGCGCGCGCACGAGCTTCTGCGTCTCGTAGACGTAGAACTCCATGCGGTCGAGCTCGCGCAGGAGGTCGTTCGGGAACTCGATGTCCGCCTTGTCGATCTCGTCGATCAGGAGGACCGCGCGCTCCTCGCTCTCGAAGGCGCGCCAGAGCATGCCGGGGACGATGTAGTTCGCGATGTCGTGAACGCGCGCGTCGCCCAGCTGCGAATCGCGCAGGCGCGAGACCGCGTCGTACTCGTAGAGCCCGTGCTGCGCCTTGCTGGTCGACTTGATGTGCCACTCGAAGAGCGGCGCGCCGAGCGCGCGGGCAACCTCCTGGGCAAGCTGCGTCTTGCCGGTGCCGGGCTCGCCCTTGACGAGCAGCGGCCGCGCGAGCGTGACCGCCGCGTTGACCGCGAGCGAGAGCTCGGGCGGAGCGACGTAGCTGGCGGAGCCCTCGAAGCGCGTCACGTTTTCTTCGCCGGCGCGGCCTGAGCGATCATTTGCTTGGTGTCGGCCCTGGTGACGGACTTGCCGGAGCCGGCCAGGATCGTGGAGGGCAGGCTATGCTGCTCCGCGAAGGCATCGTGCGAGGCGGGCGCGGGCGAGCCGACGGCGGGAGGCTCGACCGCGATCGCCGTGCCAGAAAGCAACGCAGCGAGGACAATGGCGGCGCCATGCAAAATACGCGACATCGGAATGCCTCAAGTTCGGCGAGCACGCAGTGTATCGCGGCCCGCTCGCAGATGACCACGAAGCCGACGCGGGGTTCCTTCGCATGAGCAGCGCGCGCGTTGCGCTCGTGCTGCCCGGCGGCGGCGCGCGCTCGGCCTACCAGGTCGGCGTGCTCAAGGCGATCGCGGGCTGGTATCCGCCGGGCTCGCCACTGCCGTTCCAGGTGGTGTGCGGCACTTCGGCCGGCGCGATCAACGCCGCGGTACTCGCGTCGCAGGGCGGCGACTTCAGCGCCGCCGCCGCAGAGATGTCGCGCGTCTGGGGCGGCTTCCGCGTGGGCCAGGTGTTCCGTGCCGGCGCGCTCGACGTGCTGCGCTCGGGACTGCACCTCTTCGCCGCGCTCCTGACGGGCGGGTGGCTGCTGCCCATGCCGCGGGCACTCCTCGACAACTCCCCGCTGCGCGCGCTGCTCGAGAAGAACATCGACTTCGCGGCGCTCCGGCGCTGCGTCGCTGCCGGCCGTCCGGATGCGGTCGCGGTCACGGCGACCTCGCTCACGCACGGCGAGTCGGTCACCTTCATCGAGGCGTCGCGCCCCTTCGAGCCTTGGTTCCGAGCCGCGCGGCAGGGCGTCGCGGCGACGCTCGGCGTTGACCATCTCATGGCGAGCGCGGCAATACCGCTCCTGTTCCCGCCGGTTGAGATGCATCGCACGTTCTACAACGACGGCGCGGCCCGCCAGACAACGCCGCTCGCGCCCGCGATCCACCTCGGCGCGGACCGGGTCCTCGTAATCGGCGTGCGTCATCCGGGTGGTGCGCGCGCGGAATGCGTGCACCAGCCGAACATGGCGGAGCAATTCGGCTTCATGCTCGACTCGCTGTTCATGGAGGGGCTGCAGGCCGACCTCGAGCGGCTCAATCGCGTCAACGCGCTGCTGGACCGCATGCGGCCGGGCCCGACGCCCTTCGGGATGCGGCACGTCGACACGATGCTGCTGCAGCCCGAGGAGGATCCCGCCGACTGGGCGCTCGCGCACCACGCCGCGGTGCCGGGCTCGCTGAGCTCGCTCCTGCGGATCCTGGGCGCACGCGGCGCACGCGGCGGGCGGCTCCTGTCCTATCTCCTCTTCGAGTCGCCATACACGCGCGAGCTCATCGCGGTGGGCGAGCGGGATGCAAACCGGCGGCGGGCGGAAATCGCCGCGTTCATCGGCCTCGAGCCCGGCGTGCGCGTCGACTGAAATAAAGGAAAGGAAATAAAAGGGACGGTCACCTTTAACGTCCCTGCATTTCCGACAGCGACGGCAACTTCGTTAAAGGTGACCGTCCCCTTTATTTCCTTTATTGCCTTATTTATGCGACAGCGCGTTGTGCCGCACGAGGAGCTGCGGGTACTTCGCGCGGAAATGCCGCGCGAGCCGCTCGACGAGGTACACCGAGCGGTGCTGTCCGCCGGTGCAGCCGATCGCGATCGTGAGGTAGCCGCGGTTCGCTTCCTCGTACTCCGGCAGCCGGCTCTCGATGAAGCGCACGAGGTCGCCGACCAGGCGCTCGACCTTCGGGCTCGCCTCGAGGAACTCGATGACCTTGGCGTCGCGGCCGGTTAGGGGCTGCAGCGCCGGCTCCCAGTAGGGATTGGGGAGCGTGCGGGCGTCGAACACGAAATCGGCGTCGCCCGGCACGCCGTGCTTGAAACCGAAGGACTCGAACAGGATCGAGAGCCGGCCGGGCGCCTGCGGCTCCACGCGCTGGGCGATCGTGTCTCGAAGCTCGTGCACGCTCATGCGCGAGGTGTCGATGACGAGGTCCGCGCTGTCGATCAGAGGGTGAAGGAGGCGCCGCTCTTCCGCGATCGCGTCGGCGAGGCTCACGCCCGCGCCGGCGAGCGGGTGCCGGCGACGCGTTTCCGCGTATCGGCGTTTCAGCACCTCGTCCTCGGCGTGCAGGTACAGGACTTCGCAGCGCAGCCCGGCGCGGCGGAGGTCCGCGAGCAGTGACGGGATCGAGGCCAGGTCGGCCGGGCGATTGCGCGCGTCGAGCCCGACCGCGAGCCGCCGGTAGAGCGGCTCGTCCGCCTGCAGCGAGTGCGAGACGAGCGCCTGCACGAGGCCGGCCGGGATGTTGTCGATGCAGTACCAGCCGAGGTCCTCCAGCATGTTGAGCGCGACGCTCTTGCCGGATCCCGAGAGGCCGCTGACGACGACGAGCCGGGTCATGTCGCCCCGATTTTCAGGCCGGCCGGCCGCGCGCGACTTCGGCGGCATGGTGGTCCGAGATCTTCTCCTTGTGCTTGC
>DATJFN010000124.1:0-4212 GCA_035495635.1 Steroidobacteraceae bacterium
GGCTCGGCGCCGATTTGCCGGTTTTTGTCCACGGCCAAAGCGCCTGGGGAGAGGGGGTCGGGGAACGCCTGACCCCCCTGGAACTGCCGGAAAGGCACTATGCCATCATCTTTCCGGGGGTCGGGATCCCGACCGCCGAGGTGTTTCAGGCTCCTGAATTGACAAGGAAAACCCCCAAGACCACAATTCGCGCCTTCCTGAGGGCAGGCGGACACAATGATTGCGAGCCGGTGGTGACCGGACGCAGTCCCGAAGTGCGTAAGGCGCTCACCTGGCTCGCCGAAAAAGGCGACGCGCGGCTGACAGGCACGGGCAGTTCGGTGTTTGCCGCGTTCGCCGATCGCAACGCCGCTGAAGCGGCGCTTGTCGGACTGCCGACGGAGTGGCACGGATTCGTAGCCCGGGGGCTCGACCGCTCGCCCCTGCAGGAACGCCTGGCGGCGGAGCGCTCCCGCGTGAGCGGGAAGGTTTGAAAACTGGGGTGTCGCCAAGTGGTAAGGCAACGGGTTTTGATCCCGTCATACGAAGGTTCGAATCCTTCCACCCCAGCCAGATCGGACGCGTGAGGAGAGGCGCGTGGACCAGTCCACGATGGCGGTGTTCACGGGCAACGCGAATCCGGTGCTCGCGCAGGAGATTGCGCGGCACTTGATGCAGCCGCTCGGCCGCGCCCTGGTGGGGCGGTTCAGCGACGGCGAGATTCAGGTCGAGATCATGGAGAACGTCCGCGGCAAGGACGTCTACCTCGTGCAGTCGACCTGCCCGCCGACGAACGAGCACCTGATGGAGCTGCTCGTGATGGCGGACGCCTGCCGCCGCGCTTCCGCCGGGCGGATCACCGCGGTGATCCCGTACCTGGGCTATGCGCGCCAGGACCGGCGCCAGCGCGCGATGCGCGTGCCGATAACGGCGAAGCTGGTCGCGGACATGATCGGCGCCGCGGGCGTCAACCGCGTGCTGACGGTCGACCTGCACGCGGACCAGATCCAGGGCTTCTTCGACGTGCCCGTGGACAACGTGTACGCGTCGCCGGTACTGCTCGGCGAGGTGTGGAAGCAGAAGTACGACAACATGATCGTGGTCTCGCCGGACGTCGGCGGCGTGGTGCGTGCGAGGGCGCTCGCGCGGCGGCTCGACAACGCGGACCTCGCGATCATCGACAAGCGCCGCCAGCGCGCGAACGAGTCGCAGGTGATGAACATCATCGGCGACGTGCGCGGGCGGTCCTGCATCCTGGTGGACGACCTCGTGGACACCGCGGGGACGCTCTGCCAGGCCGCGCAGGCGCTGAAGGACGAAGGTGCGGTGCGGGTGATCGCCTACATCACGCACCCGGTGCTGTCGGGCAAGGCGGTGGAGCGCGTCTCCGCCTCCGCGCTCGACGAGCTCGTCGTGACGGACACGATTCCGCTCGGCGAGGAAGCCAGGAAGTGCAAGCGTATCCGCGTGCTCTCGGTCGCAGAGCTGCTCGCGGAGACGATGCGGCGGATTCGCGACGAGGAATCCGTCAGTTCGCTGTACGTGGATTAACACTGGAGACATGACATGAAGATTTCCTTCGAACTCGACGCCGAGTTCCGGGAAGACCAGGGCAAGGGTGCGAGCCGCCGCCTGCGTCATCTCGGCAAGGTCCCGGCGATCCTCTACGGGGGCAAGCGCGATGCGCGCGCCCTCGTAGTCGACCACACGAAGCTCTCGCAGCTGATGGACGACGAGCGCTTCTTCTCGACCATCCTGGCGCTCAAGGTCGGGAGCCAGCAGCAGGCCGCGGTCCTCAAGGACGTGCAGCGCCATCCGTACCGGAACCAGATCGTCCACGCCGACTTCCAGCGCGTGCTGGAGGACGAGAAGATCCGGATGCAGGTGCCGCTTCACTTCAAGGGCGGCGCAGAGTCCAAGGGCGTCAAGGAACAGGGCGGCGTGCTCGGGCACGTGCGGAACGACGTCGAGGTCACCTGCCTGCCGAAGGACCTCCCGGAATTCGTCGAAGTCGACGTCTCCGGCCTCGAGATCAACCAGGTCATCAAGCTCTCCGGCCTCAAGCTGCCGGCGGGCGTCGAGCTCGTGGACTTGCTCGCCGGCCGCGACGGCCCGGTGGCATCCATCCACATGCCGCGCGTCGAAGAGGAAGAAGCGCCGCCGGTCGACGAGGCCGCCGCCGCTGCCGCGGCCGCGGGCACGCCGGGCGCCGCTCCCGCCGCGGGAGCACCGGGCGCACCGGGCGCGGCTCCGGCTGCGGGTGCAGCGCCGGGCGCACCGGGTGCGGCTCCGGCCGCGGGCGCCGCTGGCGCGCCGGCCGCGAAGGGCGGCAAGGACGCCAAGGACGCGAAGAAGGGCGACGGCAAGAAGTAAGGTGTGGCGGGACTTTCGCTGCAACTGGTCGTCGGCCTCGGCAACCCGGGCGTCGAGCACGAGGACACGCGCCACAACGCGGGTTTCTGGTTCATCGACGAGCTGGCGAGTCGTCACGACGGCCGCCTGAAGCCGGAGCGCCGCTACAACGCCGACGTCGGCCGAGTGACGATCGCGGATGCGCCGCTGTGGCTCATGAAGCCGATGGGCTACATGAACCGGAGCGGCCAGTCCGTGCGCGCCTTTTCCGAGTACTTCCAGATCCCGTCCGGCGAGGTGCTCGTCGTGCATGACGACCTCGACCTGCCGGCCGGCGTCGCGCGGCTCAAGAAGGGCGGCGGCGCCGGCGGCCACAACGGCGTCAAGGACGTCATCGCGCACCTTGGCGAGGACTTCTGGCGCATCCGCGTCGGCATCGGCCATCCGGGCCACCGCGACGAGGTGATCGACCACGTGCTCGAGCGGGCGAGCGCGGTCGAGGAGCGCCTGATGCGCGAGGCGATCGAGCTCGCGATCGCGGAGTTCCCGCGCCTCGTCACCGAGGGCGCCGAGAAGATGATGACGCGGCTGCACACGGCGCCGCCCGCCGGCGACGCGCCGCACTGAAGCCGGGACCCGCGTCGCCATGGGCATCCGCTGCGGCATCGTCGGGCTGCCGAACGTCGGCAAGTCGACGCTCTTCAACGCGCTGACGCGCGCCGGCATCGCCGCCGAGAACTATCCTTTCTGCACGATCGACCCGAACGTCGGCATCGTGCCGGTGCCGGACCCGCGCCTTGGCGCGCTTGCCGCCATCGCGAAGCCGGAAAAAATCGTGCCGACCACGGTCGAGTTCGTGGACATCGCGGGCCTCGTCGCCGGCGCGTCGCAGGGCGAGGGCCTCGGCAACAAGTTCCTGGCCCACATCCGCGAGGTCGACGCGATCGCGCACGTCGTGCGCTGCTTCGAGGACCCCGACGTCGTGCACGTGTCCGGCCGCGTCGATCCCGCCTCCGACGTCGCGACGATCAACACGGAGCTCGCGCTCGCCGACCTCGAGACCGTCGAGCGTGCCTCGCAGCGCGCCGACAAGGCGGCCAAGGCCATGGACAAGGACGCGGTCCGCTGGCGCGACTCGCTGCAGACGATGCGGGCCTGGCTCGACGAGGGAAAGCCCGTGCGCGCGATGAGCCTCGACGGCTTCGAGCGCGAGCGCCTCAGGGAGCTGTCGCTCCTCACGGCGAAGCCGGTCATGTACGTCGCGAACGTGGAGGAGGGCGGCTTCACGGACAACCCGCGGCTCGCGGCGCTCGAGAAGCTCGCCGCCGCGGAGGGCGCCATCGTCGTCGCGGTCTGCGCCGCGATCGAGGCGGAGATCTCCGAGCTCGACGAGGGAGACCGCGCGGCCTTCCTCGCGGACCTCGGCCTCGCGGAGGCGGGACTCGACCGGATCATCCGCGCGGGCTACCGGCTGCTCGGCCTCCTGACCTTCTTCACCGCGGGGCCGAAGGAAGTGCGCGCCTGGACGGTGCGCGCGGGGGCGACCGCGCCGCAGGCCGCGGGCGTCATACACACCGACTTCGAGCGCGGCTTCATCCGCGCCGAGACCATCGCCTATGACGACTATGTCGCGCAGCAGGGCGAGGCGGGCGCGCGAGAGGCGGGCAAGCTCCGGCTCGAAGGCAAGGATTACGTCGTCCGCGAAGGCGACGTCTTCCACTTCCGGTTCAACGTCTAGGGCAGGCGGTGCACGCGCCGATGGGGTCCCGGTAAGCTAGCGGCCCATGCGGCCCGAACCCCTGCCCGTACCCGCCTCCGAAACGACGGCGGTCCAGCCGACGGCGACGAAGAATGCCCCGGTCGGCCGGCTGCCGCAGTTTC
>DATJFN010000125.1:0-5203 GCA_035495635.1 Steroidobacteraceae bacterium
CGGCGAAGAGGCCGGGTCGCACGGCCGTCAGCGAGAGTCCCTGCTCGGCGAGGATCTCGCGCGCGATGAGGAGGCGATTTCCGGATTCGGGCTCGACGTTGACCGTGAGACTCCTCGGCAGGAGCTCCGAGCTGTAGATGAAGTCGAGGCCCGGGCCGCGCAGCTCCTCGAGGATATCCACGATCGGCCGGCCGACATAACCCGCGCCCGCGGCGCCGGAAGCCGCGAGGAGAAACAAGGGGAGCGCCAACAGCGCGCCGAGTCGCGTGCGCAGGCGAACGCGGGTCATCCGCCCATTAGAGACTCAGGTGAGGCCGACTGCCACCGCCGGCAGCGCAAAGGGCTTGCGCGACTCGAGCCAGGCCCATAACGCGTCCCATTGCTGCAGCTCCGGATGTACGCGCGCCGGATTCATGTCGTGCAGGCCGAGGCCCTGCTCGCCGGCGTAGACGTAGTACTGCGAGTCCCGCAGCGTCGTCACGACCGGAATCTGCATCTGGTCGAGGAAGCGCATCAGGGTACGGAAGATGATCGTGTTCGGCTTGACACGGTTCGCGATCACCGCGAGCCGGTTCTCGCGCCGCTTGATCTTGCCGGAGATGAGCAGGTGCCCGATGGTGCGCGAGCAGGCGTGGATGTCCGCGTCCGACGGCATCACCGGCACCAGCACGGCGTCCGCATCGCGCACGTGCTCGTTGAAATCGTGCGGCTGCAGCGCCGCAGGCGTATCGACGACGACCCGGTCGGTGCCATGCGGCACGCGCAACTGGAAGCTGCGCGTCACGCCGAGCGCGCGCGCGTAGGCAGCGATTCCTTGGATCGGAGGCTGGTGTGGCGAGCGCTTTTCGAGCCAGCGCGAGGCTGATCCCTGAGGGTCGAAATCCATGAGGACGGGGCGATAGCCGCGGGCCGCATACATGGCGGCGATGCCGGTCGCGATCGTCGATTTGCCCGAGCCGCCCTTGGGGTTCAGCAGGACGATCCGAAGCATGGCACCCCCCGAAGCCTGCGGACCAATGTACGCTCTCTGGCCTCGGGCGCATATACTACTTAAAAATACTTGGAACGCCAGTGACTTACGGTACGAAACCTAGAATCGTTATCGTTGGCGCCGGCTTCGGCGGCCTCGCCGTGGCTCAGTCGTTCCGGCACGTGGATGCGGACATCACGCTGATCGACCGCCAGAACCACCACCTCTTCCAGCCGCTGCTTTACCAGGTCGCGACCGCCGGATTGTCGCCGGCCGACATCGCCTGGCCGGTCCGCTACCTGATGCGCCGCCAGCCGAATACGCGCGTCCTCATGGGCGAGATCCGGGCCGTCGACCCGGTCCGCAAGGTGGTGACACTCGATGCCGGACCGATCGCCTATGACTGCCTCGTGCTCGCGACCGGCGCGACGCATGGCTACTTCGGGCGCGACGAGTGGGCACGGTATGCCCCGGGGCTCAAGACGCTCGACGACGCGACCGCGATGCGTCGCCGCCTCCTGCTCGCATTCGAACGAGCCGAGATGACCTCGAACCCGGAGGAGAACGCGCGGCTTCTAACGATCGTCATCGTCGGCGGCGGCCCGACCGGCGTCGAGCTCGCCGGCGCCGTCGCCGAGCTCGCGCGTCGCGCGCTCGCGCGCGATTTCCGCTCGATCGACCCGCGGCGGACGCGCGTGATCCTCGTCGAGGCGGGGCCGCGGCTGCTGGCCAACTTTCCCGACTCGCTGTCGCGGTACACGGGACGCGCGCTCGAGCAACTCGGCGTCGAAGTGCGGCTCGGCCAGGCCGTCACGCATTGCGACGCCGACGGTGTCCGCATCGGAGACGAGACGTTGCGCGCGGGCACGGTCGTCTGGGCGGCGGGCGTTGCCGCGTCACCACCGGCACGCTGGCTTGGCGTCGCTGCGGATCGCGCGGGCCGCGTGCCCGTGACGCCTCAATTGCGGGCGCCAGGCCTCGAGGATGTCTGGGTGATCGGCGATGCGGCGCTCGCGAAGAACCCGGACGGCGCGCCGCAACCCGGCATCGCGCCGGTGGCGAAGCAGCAGGGCCGTTACGTCGCGCGCGCCATCGCGGCGCGCATCGAAGGCCGCGCTCCGCCGCCGCCGTTCGAGTACCGCGATCGCGGCCTGCTCGCGACGATCGGCCGCAAGTCGGCGGTCATCGCCTGGGGCCGCTTGCGCCTCCGTGGCTGGATCGCCTGGTGGATCTGGGGCGCGGCGCACGTGTATTTCCTCGTGAGCCTCCGGAACCGCGTCATCGTCGTGACGCAGTGGCTGTGGTCGTACGTCTTCTTCGAGCGTGGGGCACGGCTCATCACCGGCACGGATGCCGGGCACACGGACTAGGGTTTTATTCCGGCACCGCTTCGAGGAGCAACGAGCGCTCGAACCGCACCGTAAGCATCGCGACGGGGCCGTTCACGGCGCCGAAGTCGCGCTCATTCACGTAGTCGCGCAGGCGATAGGTCCGACCGGACGCGAGCCCGCGGAGCTCGACGCGACCGTCGTGGCGCGGCGCGAAGAATGCGTAGTACACCGCGCCGCCCTTGCGGACCGCATGCGCCTCGGGGCGGTCGAAACCGATGTCGTAGAGCTCGCCGGCGTATTCGCCCTCGGAGAGGCGCTTTGCGTCGTAGAGCTTCACCCAGCGCGCCCAGGTCTTTTCGCGCGCGGGCGTCAGGAGAAGCTCCGGGTCCTTCTCGCCGGGGGCGCCCGGCCACGCGAAGTTCGTGCCGATCACTCCGCCGACGCCGAAGGTCGAGGCAAAGTCTTCGCCGCCGTCGCTCATCTCGACGTGATCTCCGAAATAGGCGATGCGGTCGCCCGCCAGCGCCTTGAGCGTCTTGCCCTTGCTGCGGATCTGCCAGGAGCTCTCCGGATCGGACGCAACGGCCATGTTGAGGTAGGGCAGGGTGAAGAACGAATAGCCGGTGCCACAGGGACAGATCTCGATGAGCGCGCCCGGCTTCGTCGCCTGCGCAGACTCCCAGATCGCCCTGAAGAAACCGGGCACCGCTTCCGGCGCGTCGGCCGGCGTCGCGTGATGATGCGAGGGATCAAAGCATTCCGGCGCCGCGTTGAGGTGCTGGCCGTCGATCTTGAGCCCGTCGAAGCCCCATTCGCCAAGCGCCTTGCGGGCGAACGCGGCGGCGTCGGCGCGCACGCCGTCGAGCGCGGGGCAGAGGTACTGCGAATCCCACCAGCTGATCGTGCGCGTGGAGCCGTCGGCGTTCCGCAGGAGCCAGCCCGGGTGCTCGCGTGCCGTGCGCGAGCCGGCGTCGGCGCCGAGCGGCGCCCACCACAGTTGCGCCTTGAGGCCCGCGGCATGAATGCGGTCGACGAGGGCCTTCATGTCGGCGTCGCCGGCCGGGAACTTGTCGGGCCGCGGCCGCCAGTCTCCGAGGGCCACCTGCCAGCCGTCGTCCAGCACCGCCCAACCGAAGCCCAGCTCCTTCACGACAGGCAGCGTTTCGAACACCTGGCGCGGCGTGAATGTCCTGCCGTAGCCCCAGGCGCACCAGATCGGGTCGAACGCGTCCTTCGGCGCGGACGCAATCTCGATGCCCTGCGCCTGCATGACGGCGGCGTATTCGCGCAGCGTGACGAAGTAATCACCGCGGTGGACGGCGACGAAGCTACGGACCGTCTCGAGGACCTCGCCCGCGGTCAGCGTCGCAGGTCGGCGCGCGGTCAGCGCAACGCTCGCCCTGCCGCTCGCGAGGCGCTCCACCGGCAGCGAGACGAGCTTCGGCACGAGCTCGACGTGCCCGATCGCGAGCCCGACGTCGCGGCGCCAGACGTCGACGACGGGCGTGCCGCCGCCGTAGTCGGAATCGTTCATGCCGAGGTAGTTCGCGCGCTGGAATCCCGGCGCGAGCGGCAGCACCCAGTCCGGCCGAGACTCGTAGGAGGCGCTCTGGTACGACCAGAACGCAGGCTCGCCGCGATACGGCCCGGGCCCGAACTCGTAGCGCTCACTCGCGTAACCGTCGACCTCGACAGGGGCGGTTCCCTCGTTCCGGTAGCGGACGCGCAGGAACAGCCAGCGCGGCCGGCCCGCATACGCCGTGATCTCGACTTCCTTCGCGAGCGCGCCGGCGCGGCCCGTCAGCACGGTGCGCTGGCCTTCGCCGAGCGCATCGGCGACCGGTTGCGTCGAATGGCCCGCGAGCGCGAAGGCGCCAATCGAGCCATCGGCGGTCAACAGGGATTCCGATTCGGAAAAAGGACCGAGCGCCACGTCGCGATCCCCGGTTGCGACGACGCGTGTCCGCATGTGTCCGTCGAACTCGAGGCGGATGCCGTCGCCCTGCACGGCGGCAGCGGCAGCGAGCATCAGTACGGCGGCGCCGATCATGGCATCGCCGCCGGCGCCGACCAAGCTTTCGGGAACAGCCGCTGCGCGTTGCCGGCATAGACCTTCGCGAGCACGCCGCGCGGCAGCGCGAGGCCGCGGAACGGCGCGTCGAACTCGGTCGAATGCAGCTCGTCGCTCCCCGCGAGGAACTGCCAGTCCGCGAGCCAGGCGGCATGCGCCTCGTCCGCGAATTCCTCGTCCGACTGGCCGCGGCTCCGCCCGAGGTCGGAGCCGTAGAGGATCCGGTCCTGGAACTCGACGAAGAAGCGCCGCACTTTCTCGCGATCGCGGCTCGCCTGCAGCTCGAGGTGCGGCATGCGCGCGGCGAGGTCCACGCTCGCCTTCGGGTAGCGCCGCAGGAAGTCGGCGATGCGATCCACGTTCCACTCGAGCGAAGCGAGGTGGACGCCGACGAACGTGAGCCCGGGGTGCTTGTCGAGCATGCGGTCGCGCGCCGCGATCTGCTCTTCATAGCTCGGCCATTCCTTGCGGCCGGCCATGTGGTACTGCGGGTGCTCGGTGAAGTACTCGCGATCGCCGCGTATCGTCATCCCCTCGAGCGGCAGCCAGGCGTTCCGCGGCTCGCCCTGGTGGCCGAGCACCGGGACGCCGCGCTTCTCGAGCCAGTCGAGCAGGGGATCGAAGCGAGGGTCGTCGATCATCACGGCGCGCCCGTCGGGGTCGCGCTGCTGCATGCCGACGTCCTTCCAGATCTTGACGGCCGCGGCGCCCTCGGCGAATGCCGCGTCGAGCCCGTGCTGCACCGCCGCGAGCCAGCCGGGCGCCGCGCTGCTGGAGGCGTCGAAGCTCGCCGCGAAGGCGAAGCGGTCGCCGTGCGCGCGATGCAGCGCG